>JAAHIC010000211.1 GCA_010671965.1 Leptolyngbya sp. SIO4C5 | reverse complement strand
TCTGGCCACTTTTTAGGCCTTGATGTCCATGATGTGGGCATTTTACGCAATGCCGATAAAACCTGGAAGCCTTTTGCCCCTGGCAACGTGGTGACAGTGGAACCAGGTATCTATATTTCTCCCTATTATGAGCCGGCTGAGGGCCAGCCAGAGGTCAGCGATCGCTGGCGCGGTATCGGTATTCGGATTGAGGATGACCTGCTGGTAACTGAGACCGGCCATGAGGTATTGACGGCAGACGTACCCAAGTCAGTCGCGGCAATGGAAGGCGATCGATAACGGGATTGTTCTCAGCTTTGTTGGCAATGCAAAAAAGCCCTAGTCGCTAGCGGTTAGGGCTTAGATTTGAAAAATTTTGCTTTAGCTGATTCGGAATCTATGGAGCCAGCAGCGCTGCTGCTAAAGCAAGATTACTAGAGATATTTCTCTAGGGTGTTCGCTAAAGTTGTTTTAGGAACCGCTCCAACAACCATATCTACTCGCTGCCCGCCTTTGAAAATCATCAGCGTGGGAATGCTGCGAATACCATACTGACTGGCAACGCTAGGGTTCTCATCAGTATTGACTTTGACGACCTTCACTTGCCCAGCATACTGCTCGGCAATCTCGTCGACAACGGGAGCAACCATCCGGCAGGGACCGCACCAAGGCGCCCAAAAATCGACTAAGACCGGAACGTCGCTCTCAAGTACCTCTTGCTTAAACGTAGAATCTGTAACTTGTGCGGCTGACATGCCTAGAAATCCTTGCTTCTGCTATCCATTCAGAATCTTACCATAGCCAAAACCGCGACCTCTGCACCAAGCACTATACAATTCTGTATAAACTTCTTTACAGTCGCCTCTTTAGTTCTCAAGCTCCAAAACCTGCCTAACTCAGCAACAAACTCAAGATAGAGATTAGAGTCTGCTGATAGAAGTGTTTTGCCCAGCTCAGCCCATCTAGATGCTGTGATCTTGCCTGTTGAGGAATAAATGTGAGGTCGGATACGCTGCTAAGCCGGAAAAATTAGAGCGTTAGGTTTAAATAGACTACAGACGACTCTCGAGAGATCTACTCAAACGGTTTGAAAATCTCTAGAACTAGACGCCGAGCTGAAAAAAGCCTGCAAGGCTTTACTGAAGCTGAAAAAAGTCATCTAGAAACCTGAAATCTCAAGAACTTTCCGTAGGGTAGCTTGCCTTAGCGCTCATAATCGAGATAGCTTTTGCAGAGTTATTCTGTGCAAGCTGAGAGCAAGCCCTACAGATTAAGCTGCTACCTATTGAAGCTTTTTGAGTATTTTCTCAGTGCAGAGCGATCGCTGAAGAAAGTTGCGCTCACTTTTCTACCCCACCCTCTTCTTTCATGGAGTTCGACGCGATGAATCCAATTTCTCAACTGAGATCTCGGTTGCCATTTCCATTGAGGCGACTGGCAGATCTGGCCTATAACTACTGGTGGAGCTGGACTCCGGAGCGTCTTTCCCTTTTTAGCGTCGTTGATCCCACTATCTGGCAGCGCTGCAACCACAATCCGGTGGAGCTACTAGAGTCAGTTGCCTACGAGCGCCTGTCTCAGGTGGCAGAAGATCCTCGCTATCTCAAGCGCTTAGAAACGCTGGCGGCTCAGTTTGATGCCTATTTGACAGAGCAGGATACCTGGTGTCATCGCGTAGCGCCTCAGCTGTCCTTAGATCAGCCTGTGGTCTACTTCTGCACTGAATTTGGTATTCATGAATCTCTGCCGATTTACTGCGGAGGCCTGGGAGTTTTAGGCGGTGATCACCTCAAGTCTGCTTCTGACTTAGGCGTGCCTATGATTGGCATTGGCCTGCTCTACCGCCAGGGTTATTTTCGACAACATTTAAACCGCAGCGGCTGGCAGAAAGAATATTACGATAACAACGACTTTGAGCACATGCCGCTGGAGCTGGTGCGTGATGAGTTTGGTCAGCCGGTGACGATCAAGCTGCGTATTCGTCAGCGCACTGTGCGAGTGCAGGTTTGGCTGGCCCGGATTGGCCGGGTCAATCTGTACCTGCTGGACACCGATCGCGAAGACAACGACCCGGTGGATCGTTCACTGACAGGGCATCTCTATGGCGGTAATCAGGAGACGCGGGTGGCGCAGGAGGTGCTGCTGGGCATTGGTGGCATTCGCATCCTGCAGGTGTTGGAGATTGAACCCTCGGTTTATCACCTCAATGAAGGTCATGCGGCCTTTGCGCTCTTAGAAATTGCGCGAACTGAGATGGAAATGAGCGGCGGCTCTTTCTACGATATGGAAGATTTGGTGCGATCGCGGGCTGTCTTTACCTCTCATACGCCGGTACCCAACGCCAACGACTTGTTCTCAGCCGATTTGATGGACTCCTTTTTTGCTGACTACTGGCCGCAGATCGGGCTTTCTAGAGAGCAGTTTTTAGCTTTGGGAGCGCGGCGGCTAGGTGATCCCTGGGAGCCGTTTAGCATGACGGTGCTGGCGCTGCGAATGACGCGATCGGCTAATGGGGTCAGCCAGCGGCATGGAGAAGTCTCCCGGCAGATGTGGAGCATTCTTTATCCCGAAAAAGACGAGACTGAAGTCCCGATTGGGCAGATTACCAACGGGGTTCATGCCCGCACTTGGACCGCACCACTGATGGCAGATCTGTACGATCAGTATTTGGGCGAGGCTTGGTCTCAGCGGATCTCTGACAAAGAAATTTGGGCTCAGATCGACGCTATTCCCGATGAGGAACTCTGGAAACGACACTGCATTTTGAAAGAGCGCCTGATTGCCTATGCCCGCTCTAAGGCGCGTCAGTCCCGGCAGGCGCGGGGAGAAGCAACGGCTGATATCGCCGCCGTTGATCGTTTGCTCAATCCAGAGACTTTGACGATAGGGTTTGCGCGCCGTTTTAGCCCCTACAAGCGTGGCTATTTGATTTTTAAAGACCTGCATCGCTCGGTGCGAATCTTGTCGAATGCCAAACGGCCCATACAGCTTATTTTCGCGGGTAAGGCCCATCCGGCTGATGATGAGGGTAAGCGAATTATTCAACGGCTGATGGAATGGTGCCGCCACCCGGCGCTGCGCGATCGCGTGGCTTTTATCGAAGACTACGATATGTATACGGCCAAGATGCTAATTCAGGGCGTAGATGTTTGGCTTAACAATCCGCGCCGGCCTTTGGAAGCCTCTGGCACTAGCGGCCAGAAGGTAGCACTCAACGGGGGAATTAACTGTAGTGTCATGGATGGCTGGTGGTGTGAAGGCTATCAGGAAGACGCTAGCGGTCGCGGTATCAATGGCTGGACAATTGGCAAAGACATCGGCACCAGCGATCAGGTGGCCCAAGATCAAATTGATGCCGATTCTCTCTACGAGATTTTGCAAAAGGATATGGCCCGCCTCTACTACGATCGCAACGGTCAGGGAATTCCGAAAGGCTGGCTGCGGATGATGAAAGCCTCGATTCGCACCTGTGCTCCTATCTTTAATAGCGATCGCATGGTGGCAGAGTATGTTGCTCAAATCTATGCGCCTGAAACGATGGTAGAGTCGGAGCCGATCTTAGCGAGCGCTGTGTCTTAGCCGTGACCCTTTGGCAAGCCGACTTTTACCGCCGACCTCTGCGCGACCCAGCCGGACAGCCGCTGTGGGAACTGCTTGTCTGTGATGCAGCTTTTTCCTTTACGTTTGGGGCGACTTGTCCGCAGGCTGAGGCCACTGCTAGCTGGCTGCAGGCCCAACTGGCGATCGCCCTGACCAAGTCCCCTGAAAAACCAGAGGCGATCGCTGTCTTTCGGCCTCAATGTCTCAGTCTGATGCAGACAGCCTGCGAGTCCCTTGAGGTTCCAGTCATAGCCACCCGCCATACCCCCGCTCTTAAGCGCTGGCTGCTGCAGCGCCGCCAGTGGTACCCCACTCTGCCTAACTACAGTCAGGAAGCTTACGAGCCGCTAGCGCTCGATCGACCGCCGCCGCTGCCGCTGCCGGAAAATCTTTGGGGTGACCAGTGGCGGTTTGCCGCGATCGCCGCTCAGGCTGTTCAAGAATTTGCCGCTGAACCTATCCCTATCCTTAGCTTGCCCGGCGACTTACTGCCCCTACAGCGTGGCCTAGCCAGTACGGCTCTGATTCCCGGCCTTGTAATTGACGGTGGGCGGCAGTCAATGCCGTTAGCGCTCTGGCTGGAGACCGCTCAGCCTGTTTCCTTAAGCTATATTCCCGGCAGCCCGGACGGTCTGATCCTGGAGGCTGGCCTAGTCGATCGCTGGGTGGTGGCTACTTTCGCAGACGCAGAAGTAGCGATCGCGGCTGGCACTTTTGAACAGCGCAAGCAACAGAGTCAAGGACTTCACTTTCTGCTAGTGCGTCCTGACGATTCTGGCGTGACTTATACGGGACTTTGGCTATTGCAAGACCTACCTTGAGCGCTATAGCCACCCTCAGGCTAAGGAGAACATTGCTATGAATCGCCTGTCCGCCCCGGGGCAAAATGCGGCTCACAGCTCATGTCTACTGCCTAGACTGCTCCCTTTCTGGCTTCTGAGTTCGTTATAAACCGCTCCCTATTCCTTGTTTGCTGCCTCATCCGTCGTCCAGCTATGCCACCAGCGGTGCATTCTATTCGCTAGCGTCACTCGGGTGCTTTTTTTTTTGAATTTCTCGTCTGACGTTTCAGTTATTGACGCAGGCACAAAGACAGTTAAATTGCTAGGTAAGCACTTCACCTCAATCGGCGTTGTTCCTATCATCTCACCGTCTAAAACAACTTTTTGTGCTGGATCAGTGCTAACTTTGACCTGTTTGGCTCGGAAGTGCCCGATGTTTTCTCGCTGAGCATGATCATTCGTAATAGCCGAGCGTAACAGTTCGTAGGAAGCAATTAAAACGTCCGATGCGCTTTCAGGCGCAACAATTGTGATATCTAACAGGCCATCATCTACCTTAATCTCATCGGGTCCCTGAGCTAATACTGAAGTCACTGGCGCTGCATTGGCAACTGTAACGGCAGCGGCTGAGGCTTGCATCTGACCTGATTCAGTTTCTATTTCCACTTGGAAACGTTCAAAATTGCGAATTTCACGCAGACTAGCTATGAAGTAGGCAAGGGGGCCAAACTTGTTCTTGGCTTCGCGATCGGCACGGTTGACCGCTTCAGCTTCAAAGCCCACTCCAGCTATTGTGAGCATAGGGCGATCGTTACAGAGCGCCATATCTAACTTTTGCTGAGCGCCTTCCAAGATTACCTCACAGGCCGCAGCGATGTTTTCAGGAATTTCTAATGATTTAGCAAAGGCATTAGCCGTTCCTCTAGGAACAATGCCTAAATAGGCTCCACTCTCAATTAGGGCTGAGGCCACACTTGAAACGGTGCCATCTCCCCCAGAGACAACAATAATTTCGGCACCCTGTTCTAGGGCTTTGCGAGCTAAAAACTCAGCCTCAATTTCGGGGGTTGTTTTAGAAACTGATAGTTCAAACTTAGTCTGCAAGGCCGAACAGATTTCGGATAACTCCGCATCTGCATCACCCTGACCGGAGGCCGGATTGAAAATTAGGTGAACTCGTTGACTCATCGCATATCAAAGTTGTCTATAGAACAGCTCAGACAGTGTCTAGATAGCAGAAAGTCCCCGCTGCAAAAACAGCAGCAGAGACTCTAAGCTAACTAGCTTTTACAAACGTTAAAAACTAGAAATTAGTGAACAATATCGAGTGGACTAGGCAGTCCGACGGCTGATAAGGCCCCAAAGGAAGATGGCGATGATAGCGCCTATAATCGCCAGGATGACGCCTGGGATACTCAGTGAAGCTGCCGTCAACTGCAGGCTGCCCGTCGTCAGCAGCGTTGCAATCGTACCTCCAATAAAGGCACCTACAATACCTAACAATAGGGTCGCTAAAATACCGCCACCCTGATGTCCAGGATAAATGGCTTTACCAATAGCACCCGCAATCAAACCTAAAATAATCCAAGCTAAAATATTCATAAATTTCGGCTCCTTTCTACTGTAATTATGCTGTTTTCCGTTCTTGATATTAGTTTATGAAATCTACGGGGCTGTTGCGTCTGCCAGTAGATATAGCTGCACCTGTACGAAAGACTGAGTTTGAGAGAATTTCTTTGCAGCTAACGGTATTCTATGTCTATTGTCTCTGATTAGTTTTAGGCCGCTGATGTTTTGTAAGAAATATTAGCTTTGTCCCTGATAGTTTGCTCCCTTATTGAAAGCCTTTCGACTTACTTTTCTTCGATTTTTTCTTGGATTTGGGCGGTTCTAGCTCAGCGATCGCCTCTTGAAAGAGGTTATGCAAATGAATCGGCACGCTAGCAATCTCAGGCAGTTCTGGCGTTGTGCGCTTGCCAAACTCTTTTAAGAGGGTATCTAGATCGCTCAGCCTGAAGTCAGGGCGATCCAATGCCTGCTGCAGCGTAGACTCTAAGGAGTCTGGATACCGCTGGGCTAGGCGATGCCAGGCAAAAGCAGTAATCTCTGGATCTTTGAGCCACTGCAGCGCTAGGGCCTGAGCCGCTGCCGGGTTTTCATCTGAGCTAAGCAGCGTTTGAAACTTGCCATAGCTGACAACAAACTGCTGGCCCCAACGTGGATCTGCCAGCACTGTCACCTGTTCAGCGCGCTTCAAATGGGAAGGCAGCTCTGCCTTGGGCATAACCATCTTGCTGGCCTGAGTATTTTTGATGGTCTTGGCAACGACGTTGGCGCCAACTCCCAAGGACTCAGACACGGCTTCTATATCTTCATCCTCTAAACCAGCTTCGTCCGCCATCTCAGCTAATGACTTATTTTGATCAATCCCTGCTTCTGCTAGCCGCTTTTGGGAACTTGTCTCCTGAAAGTCCTGAATTTTTTTATTGAGTTCGTAGCCAGAAAGGGTCACTTCGTCAGCTTTAAAGAAGTCTAAAAACTCATCGTGATACTTTTGCACCGACTGCCAGGCTTCCTCTAAAAGATCAGGGGCATCACTGTAAAGAGCAGAGCGGTAGTTATCTTTGAATTCGCCGACGACGACCGCTAGCTTGGGCTTGCCCAATTGCCCCTTAAGAATGCAGGGGCCAGTCAGCATCCAGCTTTCGGCGTTGAGGGGAGCAATGCGGCTCAGCAGAATTTCGCCGGGCTTGAAGCGTTTTTGCTGGGCCGACTCACTGTCAGCCGCTAATGCTACGGTGTAATGCTTGGCTGTAAGCCAGTTCATTAGCTCCATCTGGCGGTCGGTTTTGGCTTTGATTTCAAACAGACCCAAAAAGCTGTGCTTCCAGCTTTCTAAAAGGCTTTGATCCTCAGCGCTCAGCTCTGAACGCTCCGACATAAACAGATCGATTGGCGTGCGATCGCCCACTTGCCCCTC
>JAAHIC010000210.1 GCA_010671965.1 Leptolyngbya sp. SIO4C5 | reverse complement strand
CAGAGTGAGCGGGTGCGCTTGCTGCCGATTGATCAGGTAGAAGCGCTACGGCTGTCGCTGCCCTATGTCGAAGCAACCCAAATTCCTAAAGGCAGCTATGACGGGGGCCTCCCCATTCCGGCAACCGACCTGGACGTGGTTGCGGTCAATGCTTTACTCATTGCCCATGAATCTCTCAGCGATGATGTTATCAGGCGGCTCACCCAAACCCTCTACGAGTTTCGCAATGAGTTAATTCAAATTTATCCCACCGCCGTGATGATTGCGCCTGTAGAAGGCATTCCTGACCTGGGTATTCCCTTGCACGCTGGGGCAAGGGCTTACTATGAGCAAGACCAGCCTTACTTCCTGGTCGAATATGCTGAGCCGATTGGCCTGCTAATTTCAGTTAGCTTGCTAGTCGCTTCTGGCATTTGGCAGTTTCGGCTTTGGCTGATTGGGCGGCAGAAAAACCGGGCTGATATGTACAATCTAGAAATTTTGCATTTGATCAACCGGGTGCAGGAAACCCAGGACTTAGAAGATTTAAAGTTGATTCGCCAGCAGCTTTTCAAAATCTTGCAGCAGGTTGTCGTCGATCTCGATATCGATCGCATTTCGCCGGAGTCTTTTCAGTCTTTTACTTTTCCCTGGGAAGTGGCAATCAATACCATTCGCCACCAGGAAGTTTTGCTGACGCAGAACTCACCTTTAATTTCAGAGTCGGCGAGAAAAACTGATACTTAAGTGTTGGTGCTGTCTGTGCGGGGGACTGGCTCCCCTCACGTAGGGGAAGTCTGACCTGTATGATATTTGCCTGCTGAGCAAGTCATCACGGACAGTCACTACGCATGATCAGGGTTGAGATCGTTGACTATAGAACGCATAAACAGACGCTGCACTATATTCGCCAGAAAGTTTTTGTCAAAGAGCAAAATATTGACCCTGGCCTGGAGGTAGACGCCCTCGATCCGCTTTCAATTCATGCTTTAGCCTGTTGGGAAGGGCTAAAAGTGGGTACGGGGCGGCTGACGCCCCAGGGCCGCATTGGTCGAGTGGCGGTTTATGCGGCCCTGCGACGACGAGGCATTGGCCGCCAGATTATGCTGTGCCTGATTCGACAGGCCCAAGTACAGGGGCGCGACGCCGTGATGGTTTCGGCTCAGTGTCAGGCTGTGGCTTTTTATCACAAGCTAGGGTTTGAGGAGCAGGGCGATCGCTATTGGGAGGTTGGCATTGAACATATCAAAATGGTTAAACGCCTTGACAAAATGTCTTGAGCCATCAAGCATAGCGCCAGGCCAAAAGTTGTTGCTGCCTGACGGCTTTTTTTGGCTATCTTTGAACAATCAAGCCGTGGTTTTTTATGTCTACTGCCATGTCTCGCTTCTCTCGGCTCTCGGCTCTGCTCACTTTGGCATTGCTTGCGGGGTTAGCCCCTCATCTCTGGCTGCTTCCCTTAGCAGCGCAGCAGTCTGCTCCAGTCGATGAATCTGCGTCGCCCTCAGCGCCAGAGTCAACGCCCAGTGCTGCCCCTACAGCAGCCCCGCTAAGGATTCTCAGCGCCCCTGCTGTCGAATTTCTCAGCAGTCCTCTGGTGCAAGCTTTTAATCAACAGGCCGCTACGGCAGAGGCTGAACTAACCGTCGAGAGTTCAGAGACAGCATTGCAGGCTGTTCTGAGCGGAGAAGCTGACTTTGCCGCGATCGCCCGCCCCCTGACGCCGACCGAAGAGGCACAAGGTCTGGTTCAGGTACCGCTGGATCGAGAAGCGATCGCCGTTGTCGTCAGTCAGGCCAATCCGTTTAAAGCCGACTTGACGCTGGTTCAGTTTGCCGACATTGTGCGGGGCGACATCACCGACTGGTCAGTGCTGGGCGGTCCGGTTAGCTCTATTCGCCTGTTAGATCGAGCGGCAGAGAGTCCGGTGCGGCAGGCGCTGAGCCGCTACACGGTATTTGGGCCACAGTTGCTGACCGGGCCGAACACTGAAGTGATCGAAAGCGAAGATTTAGAAACCCTGGTACAGGCGCTAGGAACCGATGGCATTACCTATGCGCTGGTCAGCGAGCTGAGCGATCGCCCAGATCTGCGGGTCGTTGCAATCGACAGCAGCGATCCCACCCAGGCAGATTATCCCTTCTCCTTAATTCGCACCCTTGTCTACCAGGAACCGCTGACCCCGGCCAAACAGGCTTTGCTGAGCTTTTTAGAGACGCCGCTGGCCCAAGATACCCTAGAGAGCGCCGACCCCACCGTTGTTACTTCTAGACCTATTGAGCCTAGCGACGCGGCAGCAGATCCTACCGTCATCGCGCCGATTACAGGCGAGGCTGAACCAGAAGCCGCAATCCCGCTAGAAATTCCGCCCGCCTGGCAGGCTTGGCTAGACGAGCTGCCGACCTGGGCCCGCTGGGCCGTGATGCCGATAGTGCTGCTGCTGGTTTTGCTAGGTGCCGCTTTGCAAGGTAGAAAAAGTGCGGATAAGACAGATCCGCCTAAAATGCTGCCGCCTTCTGCAGAACCCCCCCCGGCAGAAGAGGAAGATGTGCGCATTGAAATTCCAGATGAGATCTTAGCAACCGTTAACGGTGAATCCGTTGCTCCGGCGATCGCTGGCGATGAAGACAAACTGACTCAGGCCCGCTTGGCGCTGGCTGAGGGGATTCGCCAAGCTGAGCTAGGTCATTATGAAATGGCCCTAAGCTGTCTGCATCAAGCGATTGAAGCGGCTGACTTAGAGCGACTTAAAGCGGCTGTCTCTGGGGCTTCAGCCTCTAGCCTGGTAGCGCTTTTGGCCGGGGGGCTGATTCGGCGCGGCATGGTTCTAGCTAAGCTAGGCCGGGCTGATGAGGCTTTAGAGAGCTTTGAAACCGCTTTGAATTTAGAGCCGGGGGCGCTGAGCGCGCTGAAGGGTAAACACAGCCTGCTGCGGCAGACCCACGAGGCAGAAACTCACTTGCCGGAAAATATAGACACCCAGGCAATGACGGACGCTGATACGGTAGCCCTCACGGGTACTTTGCCAGAACTGCCAGATTTGACCCCGGCTGAAATTGATGAAGCCGCCTCAGAAAATTTGTCTCCGGTGCCGCTCCCGATCAACTGGCCCGATCCGCCGCAGCCAGCAGATATCCAGCCAGCGCTGGAAACAGACGAAATTGCCCGTTTAGAGCCGGTGATAGTTGGCGAAGGTTTGCAGTCTGCTGGGGATATTCCAGAGGCGCTGCTGAGCGCGATCGCGGAAATACCCGACGAAGCCGAAGATCTGTCTTGGCACTCTGACTCAGCCTACCTGGAAGACACCTCCTCTGATGTGCCCCCGGAACTACAGGCGGCTGTCGCTGCTCTCCCAGACGAAGCCGCGATACTCCCCTGGGCTCAGTCATCTGCCTCCAAGCTCTCGCTAGCTAATTCACAGATAGAACCTTCACTGCCCAGTCCAGCGGTTTCCAGTCCAGCAAAGCCGGTCGCACCTCAGCCAGCAGTTGCCCTGCCTGGGGTGCAAGCCGATCAGGGGCCACCTGAGGACATTTTGCAAGCTGTGCAAATGATGCCTAACAGCGTCGGTCTGCCTGGTGCTGTTGCAGCCGCCACAACGAGCAACATGGCTGAGTCCCCCGTATCAGAGGCGATTCAGCCGGATGAAGTGACCCTGAGCTTCAGCCCCTGCGATGCTCAATGGGGCTATGTGCATTGGGATTTACCGGCTGAGTCAATGCAGCAGATTGCCGTCTCAGAAAGCTTACTGGCTCTGCGACTTTATGACGTGACCGACTGGCAGCCTCAACAGCCCTTGCCGCGTGACTTTCAGCAGCAGGAGTGCTATCGGATGGCGCGGGACTGGTATTTGCCAATTCCGTTAGGCGATCGCGATTATCTGGTCGAACTGGGCTATTTTTCTCTAGACAAGCGCTGGCAAACCCTGGCGCGGTCGGCCTCAGTTCACTTTTGAGCGGTGCGGTTAGGCATTGAGCGAAACCGGAGAGCGATCGCCCGTATCGGACGCATTGTTCTCAGTCTCCTCTCCCCCCGCTTGAAGCTGATTCAGGGTTTCTACAAAGTCCCTAATCCCTTGAAACTGCCGATAGACTGAAGCAAAGCGAACGTAGGCAACTTCATTGAGCGATTGCAGATGCCCCAGCACCCGCTCTCCAATGTCGCGGCTGCTAATCTCCCGCGAAGGGCGCTGCTGCAGTTCAGCTTCAATATCATCAACCATCGACTCGATCGCCGGGTGCGAAACATCGGTTTTTTCACAGGCTCGCATGATACCCAGCAGCAGTTTGGAATGATCAAACGTCTCGCGATCGCCGCTGCGTTTAATCACCGTAATAGGCACCTGCTCAATCCGTTCATAGGTCGTGAATCGACGACTACAGCGCAAACATTCCCGCCGCCGCCGAATACTGCGGCCTGATTCAGCAGAGCGAGATTCTAAAACACGGTTGTCGGTATGCTGACAAAACGGGCATTGCATAAGCAACTCCCCAAAAAATAGAGGCAAACTTCTCAATTGCTCAAGAAGCCTGCCTCTACTTTAATCAAAAACGGACAGTAATCTAAAGATTAGATTACCTGGGTCTCATTAATCTTTGGAAATGCGGGGGGGTTCGCGGAAAGCAATTGCAAAGAAGAGCGTTCCGATCACCAGCGCAAAAATCAGAATGTAAGCGACGCTTTCCATAATTAGAAATCCTGTCTTACTACCTATTGTCTACAGTGTACATCCAGTAGGGTAGGCATTGCCCACCCTACCCATCCACGACTAGGTGGGTTCTGATTTACGGGTAGACTGGTCGCCCACCTTGGCAAAGAAGCCCCACTCCACCTGTTCCGGAGAGAGTTCAGGATCCACACCGGCAAACACGTCGCGGAACAGCGTCCGGGAACCGTGCCAGATGTGACCAAAGAAGAACAGCAAAGCAAAGACCGCGTGACCGTAAGTAAACCAACCGCGTGGACTGGTGCGGAATACGCCGTCAGAATCTAAAGTTTCGCGATCGAACTCAAACGGCTCGCCTAGCTGTGCCTTGCGGGCAAAGCGCTTCACAACCGCCGGATCGTTGAACTCTTGACCGGCAAACTCGCCGCCATAGAGCTTCACCGTGACGCCAGTTTGCTCGAAGCTGTACTTGGACTCAGCCCGCCGGAAAGGAATATCTGCCCGTACGATGCCGTCGTTGTCTACTAATAGAACCGGGAAGGTTTCAAAGAAGCTGGGCAAACGGCGTACCGTTAGCTCTCGGCCTTGACCGTCGGTAAATACGGGGTGTCCTAACCAGGTTTGGGCAATGCCGTCACCAGAGTTCATCGGGCCAACGCGGAACAGACCGCCCTTGGCGGGGCTGTTGCCCACATAGTCATAGAAGGCTAACTTCTCAGGAATGCTGGCATAAGCCTGCTCCCTAGATAGCCCTGCCGCCATGTCGCTCTGGACTCGGCGCTCAATTTCCTGACCGAAATAGCTGCTGTCCCACTGATAGCGGGTCGGGCCAAAGAGTTCGATGGGGGTGGTGGCGCTGCCATACCACATGGTGCCAGCCACTACAAAGGCGGCGAAGAAAACTGCGGCAATACTGCTAGACAGTACGGTTTCGATGTTACCCATCCGCAGCGCCTTGTAAAGCCGCTGGGGTGGTCGTACCGTTAGGTGGAAAAGTCCGGCAATAATACCGACGATGCCTGCGGCAATGTGGTGGGCAACCACGCCTCCTGGATTGAAGGGGTTAAAGCCAGCAGGCCCCCACTCTGGCGCAACAGGCTGAATATGCCCTGTAATGCCGTAGGGATCTGATACCCACATGCCTGGCCCCCAAAGGCCAGTGAGGTGAAAGGCTCCAAAGCCAAAGCAAAGTAAGCCTGACAGGAATAAATGAATGCCAAACATTTTGGGCAAATCTAAAGCAGGTTCACCCGTACGCGGATCGGTGAACAGCTCTAAGTCCCAATAGACCCAGTGCCAGCAGGCTGCTAGGAACAACAGACCTGAAAGCACGATATGTGCGGCTGCTACGCCCTCAAAAGACCAAAAGCCAGGATCTATAGCAGGGCCGCCAGTAATGCTCCAGCCACCCCAAGATTCGGTCACACCCAAGCGGGCCATGAAGGGCAGCACAAACATGCCCTGACGCCACATGGGATTCAGGACGGGATCGCTAGGATCAAAGGTTGCTAGCTCAAATAGAGCCATCGAGCCAGCCCACCCTGACACAAGGGCGGTGTGCATTAGATGCACAGAAATCAGCCGTCCTGGATCGTTCAGAACGACTGTGTGGACTCGGTACCAGGGTAGTCCCATTGACTACGCTCCTCCTCGATTAGGTTTCAACAGTTGTTTTTAGCCTTAGGTTAGGATGCTAGATACTGATAAGCCTATCAGACTCGCAGCCGCACCAAACCTTCGTTTATTTACTCGTCAAGCCTGTAATTTTCTACCTGTCTCCAGCACTTTAGAGTCAGAGTCAGAATGCTATTAACAACGGTTTGACAACAAAAATGTAAAAATGAAAGTGTATGAAGTAGTGTTCCATAAAAAGCCTTTGCTTTCAAGTGCCCACCACTGCAGTATGGGCGGGGAACACGAGCTAATTCTAGGGCTTTGAGCCTGTGGCCTGCGCCTCATCGTTGGCCTAGATTATTAAAATTCTTTCGCCGAAGCTTTACATTTCGCAAAGAATCGTTACTTTTTAGTTTTCTATAGTGAGTAAATAACTGTCACGGCGGCAGGCAGAATTCACTTGTCTGGATCAGGGAAAGAACATTCAACGGTGATTTTAAGATTACATTCGGCAGTGCCCTGGGTGACGTAGGGGACTCCGGCTTCTCCAGCCACTTTGATGCCAAATTCGAGAGTGACTTTATCAACGTTGGCTTGGGCTAGATCTTTGAAAGCGTCGAGGGTGTGGACGGTATAGGCACGGACGGTGCCGCGAATTGCCTGAAAGTTTTTCGCCATTCGCTCATTAATGCCTTTGGGCACGCGGGTAGGGCCTTCTGGCTGCGCGATCGCCTCAAACGGCGGCAGCGCGTCTTCAGTTGTTTCCATAAAAATGACGGTGCCGTCTTCGAGGGTGATGGGGGCGAGCTGGGTCATGAACTTTCCTGGAATCTTGCGGGTTTCGGTGTAGTCCCTACTATGCTGGCATATAGCAAAAGGTCGAAGGTTAAAGGCAGAGGGATGAAGTAAGCGTTGTAGCTTGGTGTCTGACCTGGATGAACTGCGAACTGCTATAGAAATCGTCGCGCTTTAGGTGTCATGAGTCGAGACGCTTTAGTTGTTGGGATAAATCACTATCAGCATCTTTCTAGGTTGAAAGCGCCGGGAACAGATGCAGAGGCGATCGCTCAGCGGCTAGAACAAGACGGCACCGTCATTTTTATGG
>JAAHIC010000021.1 GCA_010671965.1 Leptolyngbya sp. SIO4C5 | reverse complement strand
TCCATTAGATCAAGGGCCGTCAAAATATCTTCTAGTCCCTTATATGGCCGGGGTGCCCCTGGAAACATCAGCACTTTATAATCACTCAGCCCGTACTGCTGACGGCTAGCGGCTGGATCGTAATGGGCTGGATCAAACAGAGCCGTATCTTTACCATTGGGAATATAAACGCCGCCAAAGCGATCGCGCAAAAACTGCGTATGTAAGGTAATGGCATCAGCCCAGGGCGTGCAGCGCTCGATCCAGCGCAGATAGAGGGGGTGGTCGGGCTGTCTTAGAGCGCCCTCTGGCTTGAGCACATCCCGAGCCACCTGTCGCAGCGAAAACGGATACTGCCAGCGATCGCCCCCGTGCCAGCTCAACTCCCAGTCATCAATGTCCAAAAATACTGGCTTACGGGTTCTAAGCTTGTAGGTCAAAGCTAGACCAAAGCTGCTGGGCTTGAGCTTATAGGCATAGACCAAATCTCCTGTGATCTGCTGCTGCAGTTTTTGGGCAGAGCGAAAAAACCGGGGATAAACCCCGCCTGCTACTGCTGTAATGGGTAAATCAGCCGGGGGAGCGCCTTCGTCCGAAAAGCCTAAAATCTCGACCTGATAGCCAGCTTGCCTGAGTGCCTGGGCTAGCAAAAACGGTCTAACAGCGCCGCCCCAGCGGCCAGCACCCTGACGGGATAGATCACTGGCAATAATCGAAATCTTAAACCTGTCTCCGCCCATTAAGCGATTTCCTAGACGCTGTACATTGGCAAGCGTTAGTCAGTGTGCTGTTTAGAAATACCGCCTAACTTAGTTAAATCTGCGAGCAGATCAGTGCGGCGGTACTTCTAAGGCTAAAGTACCCAAATCGCCCTTCCGAAAATCGGTCAGCATTCGCCGGGCGGTGCGTTCAATATTTCCCTGATCCTGTACCTCTGCTAAAGCTGACAAGTAAGCTTCTCCATTGAGATCGCCAACCTCTAAGCCGTAGCGCTTGGCAAAGACGCGCTGGGGCATGAAATGGGGCGATCGCTGCTGCAGCTGCTCCACCAAATCAACCAGCTGAGCTGCTACTCGCTGATTGTCGTAAGCGGCTGTTCCAATATCATCGCAAATGGCCAGCTTGACAGCCGCCTCCTGATCTTTGAGATGCGCTGGCAGCACCCCCGGCGCATCCAGCAGTTCTAGCTCGTCTGAGAGCCGAATCCAGCGTAGCTGCCGGGTCACGCCAGGCCGTCTAGCGCTCTCCACTACCCGGCGTTTGAGCAGGCGGTTGATTAAAGCAGACTTGCCCACATTGGGAAAGCCAATGACAACGGCCCGTACCGGGCGCGGCTTCATACCGCGATCGCGGCGACGCTGGTTCATCTGCTGTCCGGCTGCCTGAGCCGCTTTGGCGACAGCGCTTACGCCCTTACCGTGCTGAGCATCAGTGAAGTAGGGCTGCTCCGCCTGGGCCGTGAACCAGTCTGCCCAAGCCTGCTGCACTGCTGTAGACACCATGTCCTGGCGATTGATGACTAACACGCGGTTTTTGCCGCTGATCCACTGGCTAACTTGAGGGTGGCAGGTTGCTAGGGGAATTCGAGCATCTCGGACTTCTAGCACCACGTCTACTCGCTTGAGCTGCTCTACTAGGGCCTTTTCGGCCTTAGCGATATGACCGGGATACCACTGAATTGGCGGGGAAGTTGTCATAACGAGCTAGGCACGAAGGGGACGCGGCGTTAGCAAATGCTCTTAGCTGACGCTTTAAGCTCTTATACCTTAGCGAACTAAGGCACCACTAAAACGGGGCAGGGGGCGAGATTGATGACCCGATTGGTCACGCTCTCAGTTTTCGCCTCCTCAATCAAACCGATGCCGCGACAGCCCATGACAATTAAGTCGGCGTTGATCTCGTCCGCTACATCGCAAATGACAAAGGCGGGCTGTCCTTGCCGCTCCATCGTTTCGCAGGTGATCCCTTTTTCAGTAAACAGAGACTTCGCCTGCGCCAGCAGCCGCGCCACTGCCTCTGGAGAGGTTTGACTGACAGCCTGCCCCGATTCGTCAGAGGCAGACTCAACCACTGACAGCACAATCAGGCGACTGCGGTGAGCTTTAACCAAATCAACCGTCAGACTGGCGGCTTGCTCAGCTTCTGGACTCAAATCGATAGGAAACAAAACAGTATTAAACATGGCTTCACCCAGGGTGAACTCAGACTCCGGTAAAATGGTATGGATAGGCTTATATACCTAGTAGTGGTTGAAAGCCTAAAAGGTTCACTGCTTAGACTCTGTAATCTAGGGTAGGGCAAGGTTTGCCCCACTTTGGACTGAGTTGTGCATAACGTAATAAACGCATGTAGGAGGTTTGAAGACTGTGGCGAAGAAAACCGTAGCGAGTTTGTCAGCATCTGATGTTTCTGGTAAGCGAGTGCTGGTGCGAGCGGACTTTAACGTACCTTTAGACGATCAGGGCAACATCACCGACGATACTCGTATTCGAGCGGCATTGCCGACAATCCAGGATTTGACTGGCAAAGGGGCCAAGGTGCTTTTGACCAGCCACATGGGGCGTCCTAAGGGTAAAGTCGTAGACAGTATGCGGCTAGATCCAGTCGCCAAGCGACTCTCAGAGCTGCTAGGGCAAGACGTAGTCAAGTGTGATGACTGTGTCGGCGATGAAGTCGCTAGCGCTGTTGGCAGCCTGCAGAACGGACAAGTAGCGCTGCTAGAAAATGTGCGCTTTTACGAAGGTGAAGAAAAGAATGATTCAGACTTTGCCAAGCAGCTAGCTGCCAATGCCGATCTCTACGTCAACGATGCTTTCGGCACTGCCCACCGTGCCCATGCTTCTACGGAAGGCGTGACCCAGTACCTCAGCCCTTCGGTAGCGGGCTATCTGATTGAAAAAGAGCTACAGTACCTGCAAAACGCGATTGAAAATCCCCGGCCCCCTCTAGCCGCAATCATTGGTGGCTCCAAGGTTTCTAGCAAGATTGGCGTGATTGAAACCTTGCTAGATAAAGTCGATAAGCTGCTGATTGGCGGCGGGATGATCTTTACCTTCTACAAGGCGCGCGGTCTTAGTGTGGGCAAGTCTCTAGTGGAAGAAGACAAGCTAGAACTGGCTAAGACTCTAGAGGCAAAGGCTAAAGAGAAGGGCGTTGATCTGCTGTTGCCCACAGACGTGGTCGTTGCTGATAACTTTGCGCCTGATGCCAATGCTCAGACCGTCAGCGTCGATAATATTCCCGACGGCTGGATGGGACTCGATATTGGCCCCGATTCCATCAAGACCTTCCAAAATGCGCTGTCTTCCTGTAAGAGCGTGATTTGGAACGGGCCAATGGGCGTTTTTGAATTTGATAAGTTTGCTAAGGGAACTGAAGCGATCGCGCGATCGCTAGCCGAACTCACCGGCCAGGGCTGCATTACTATTATCGGTGGCGGTGACTCTGTGGCGGCGGTTGAGAAGGTGGGTGTAGCCGACCAGATGAGCCATATCTCGACCGGCGGCGGCGCTAGCCTAGAGCTGTTAGAAGGTAAGGTGCTGCCCGGTATCTCGGCCCTGGATGAAGCGTAGAAAATCTGCGGACAAATACCCTATCAAAATAGGGATTTAGCGTGACTAGCCGGTAGGGGTTTGGCAAACCAAATCTCTATCGGGCGTTTACGCAGTCGCTGCCAGCGATCGCTAGTGTTCAAAGATGTTGCTGTAGTGCAGCAGGTCTAATTCTACTAGCGTGGGCAGACAATCAAAGCAGCGCTGGGCCAGTTCCCAGCGGCCTTCGCGGTGGAGCATTTTGCTGAGCTGCTCCTGTAAGTTGTGCAGAAACCGCACGTCGTTAGCCGCATAGCTGAGCTGATCGGCGGTTAAATTGTTGGGGTTTCCCCAGTCAGAACTCTGAGCAGACTTATCAAGCTCGATGTTTTCAAACTCTTTCACCAGTTCCTTGAGGCCGTGTCGGGGGCTGTAGGTGCGGCTGAGCTTGCTGGCAATTTTGGTGCAAAAGACAGGATTGACCTGAATTCCTAAGTGATGCTTCAAAGTTGCTAAATCAAACCGCGCAAAATGGAAAATTTTCAGGCTGTCAGGTGACTCTAGCAGACGCTTGAGGTTGGGAGCTGCGGTCTGGCCGATTTCAACCCGAATCGCCGTCACTCTATCCTCAGAGTCACAAAGCTGAACCAGACAGAGACGATCGCGCTGGGGCAATAGCCCCATTGTCTCAGTATCAACGGCGATTCTGTCAGACTTTAAATAGAGGTCTAGGCGCTCGGCGGAAAGATCGCGATCGCAAACCTGAAAATTTTTGTTATCCATGCCTAGAGAATTACCTGGATGTAGTGAGCAGCGCTCAGCCCTGCTGTGAACTAGACGCGGTAGACATGGCTGACCCTACCGCGAAAGATTGCTGAAAGCTACTCTAAGTTGTCGAGCGCCTTAGCCACTGTCTGCACGTCTTTGTCGCCTCGGCCTGAGCAGTTAATCACGATGTAAGGACTGCCGGAAAGCTGAGGGCAGAGCTGATTGAGATAGGCAAAAGCGTGAGCCGTTTCCAAGGCCGGAATGATTCCTTCTAAACGCGAAACCTGTTGGAATGAATCTAAGGCTTCTTTATCCGTAACGCTGTAATACTCGGCCCGGCCTGTCTCCATCAAATAGCTGTGCTCTGGCCCCACGCCGGGATAGTCTAGGCCAGCGCTAATTGAGTGGGCCTCAATTACTTGACCGTCGGTATTTTGTAGTAAATAGCTCATGGCCCCATGCAGCACGCCAACGCGCCCTGCCGTTAGCGTAGCGGCATGTTTTTCGGTGTCAACCCCTTCGCCTGCGGCTTCAATGCCAATAAAACGAACTGAGCTGTCTTCAACAAACTCATGAAACAGCCCCATAGCATTGGAACCACCGCCAACACAGGCCAGCAGAATGTCCGGTAGTCCCCCCCACTTCTCCTGACATTGACGGCGAGTTTCTTGACCAATAACGGCATGGAAGTCGCGCACCACCATTGGGTAAGGATGGGGTCCAGCCACCGATCCCAAAATATAGTGAGTCGTTTCTACATTTGTGACCCAGTCGCGAATCGCTTCAGAGGTTGCATCTTTGAGCGTACCTGTTCCTGCTGTGACTGGACGAACCTCTGCCCCCATTAGCCGCATCCGAAAGACATTCAGCGCCTGCCGCTCCATGTCGTGTTCGCCCATATAAATGACGCAGTCGATGCCAAAACGGGCGCAAACCGTCGCGGTGGCTACTCCATGCTGTCCGGCGCCTGTTTCAGCAATGACCCGCTGCTTGCCCATGCGTTTAGCCAGCAGTACCTGTCCGAGGGCGTTGTTGATTTTGTGAGCACCCGTGTGGTTAAGATCTTCGCGCTTGAGATAAATTTGCGGCCCGGAACCATCAGGACGGGCATAATGCTCGGTTAGACGCTCAGCAAAGTAGAGTGGGCTGGGCCGACCGACATAATCCTTCAGCAGTCCGTTTAGCTCAGTCTGAAAATCCGCATCGGCTACATACTTCTGGTAAGCCGTTTCTAGCTCACTGAGGGCGGGCATGAGAGTTTCTGGAACATACTTGCCCCCAAACTGACCAAAGCGGCCTAGGGCATCGGGGCGGGCAGAGGTATCGGAGGATTGAGGCGACAGAGGAGTGCGAGTCACGGGATTCTTTTTGATAACAGCGCGTCCCTCATTATAAGGAAGGTAGGCGAAAAATAGGAAACGAGCAATCTGGATTTTGCGGTTGTGATGGACCTGGGCTGAGCTTGCTGAGCCAACCAGTCTTTGTGGAAAATTTACTGAGACTAAATACTTTTTGGTCAAAAAGTTTTGTGTAATAAAGATAACTACCTGTCACTACTGTCTACGAAGACTTCTGATTGAGTCTGAACTAGGGTGCTGTCTATCGTCTCAGGGTGATTTACCCAGTTCCAGTTCCTGAGTCGTTCTTAGAGCGGGTCGGCGTCATCAACGGATGATGTGGCCTGTTAGACAGCTATGATATCTATGAATTTTTCATACGTACCCAAGCGACGGGTACGTATTCTTGCGGATTGCTCGAATACCTCATTGCAAGGATTTACGCTAATTGAGCTGCTGGTGGTCATTATTGTCTTGGGAATTCTCAGCGCGATCGCCCTGCCGACGCTTCTCAATCAAGCCCAGCGGGCTAAACAGGCCGATGCCCAGAGCAAAGTCGGCGCGATTTTGCGCGGTCAGCAAGCCTACTACATGGAGCACAGCCAGTTTGCCAACCGCTTAGAAGATTTAGGCATCGGTATCAGCCCTTCGGCCAGCTATCACTATGATTCCGATCACTTTAAAGCCCATCAAACCCTAAGTGGTCAAAGAGTTGACGGCGCTAGGGCTAGGGCTTTGCCGCAAAATAATCTGAAAGGATACACGGGTAAAATCTGGATCGAAACTGAGGGCAGCCAGCCCATGATCTACTCCGTAATTTGCGAGGGTGATTTGGGCGCAAAGGACTTTATGCAATCTAGAACTTACTGTCCTTAACTACTTCCCTCAACTACTCTTGGACAACAATTTTTTCGGGATGCCTTTTCTGGTACCAGCGCAAAAACAGCTTTTCTAGCTCCACCCAGACAAACATGAGGCTGCTAAAGCCAAAGCAAATTAGCAGTTCCTCTGGGCTGAGAACGTGGGTGCCAAAGAAGTCTCGCAGCGGCTCGACGTAGATCAGCATAAGCTGGAGGACGGTGGTGATAATGACCGCTATCAGCACAAACGGATTAGAAAAAGGCGACATCTCTATCGTCAGCCGGGTGCTGGAGCGAACGGCGATCGCGTGGCCCATTTGGGCAATGCAGAGGGTGGTGAATACCATTGTTTTCCAGCGGCTGGGATCGAGGCCGTTGGCGGTGTGATTGTAGGCGTGGGTGAACGCCCAGTACATCAGGGCAACGGAAATGACGGTGAATACTAAGCCAATACGCACCATGTAAGCGCCCAGTCCTCTGGCAAAAATGCTCTCTTGCGGGTCATGAGGTGGGCGCTGCATCACGTTGGGATCAGGCGGTTCTACAGCCAGCGCTAGGGCCGGAAAACCGTCTGTCACCAGGTTCATCCACAGAATTTGCAGCGGGGTTAGGGGTACGTCTGCCATGCCAATAATGATGGGCGAGGCGGCAATGGTGAGGACTTCGCCAATATTAGACCCTAGAATATATTTCACAAAGCGGCGGATATTGTTGTACACCACACGCCCCTCTTCAGTCGCGGCCACGATGGTGGCAAAATTGTCGTCTAGCAGCACCATGTCGCTGGCCTCTTTGCTGACATCAGTGCCGGTGATACCCATCGCAATGCCAATATCAGCCTGCTTCAAGGCGGGAGCATCGTTGACGCCATCCCCTGTCATTGCCACAATATGATGCCGCCGCTGCAGCGCCTGTACAATTCTGAGCTTATGTTCCGGCGAGACGCGGGCATAAACACCAATGTGATCGACTTCGGTTTCTAAGGTTGAGGGATCGAGCTTTTCTAGCGCTTTGCCGCTAAGGGTGCGATCGCCCGCCTGAATAATGCCAATATCTTCAGCTAAAGCTTGGGCCGTAAGCTGATGATCCCCGGTAATCATAATTGGTCTAATTCCGGCCTGCCGACAGCGCTGAACGGCTTGCTGCACCTCAGGTCGAGGAGCATCCTGCATCCCGACCAGTCCCAGCCAAATTAAATCTTGCTCTACATGAGCTTCATCGGCTTCGTCTGGGATA
Source organism: Leptolyngbya sp. SIO4C5 (assembly GCA_010671965.1). Classification (GTDB taxonomy): domain Bacteria; phylum Cyanobacteriota; class Cyanobacteriia; order Phormidesmidales; family Phormidesmidaceae; genus Sphaerothrix; species Sphaerothrix gracilis. The sequence continues at coordinate 8,162 of JAAHIC010000021.1, read as the reverse complement.
GTTTCTAGGAGCCGATAGGCCAAGCCCAAAACACGCAGTCCGCGACTGGCCATCTGTTCGTTTGTCTGCAGGATGGTAGAGCGCTGTTCCGGCGTTAAAGGCTGCACCTGTGTCTGCTGCTGCAGTGATTGACAGCATTCCAACAGCAGTTCTGGAGATCCTTTGGCAAACATTAGGTAGGGCTGATCTGGCAGGTTAGCAAACGCCTTGGTCGCTAAGGCCGATTCGCCGTTTCCGGCCCGCTGAACAACGACGCTCATGCGTTTGCGTTCTGAGGAGAAGGGAAATTCGGCCACGCGCGGAAAAAAGCTTTCGTTACCTACCTGCCGAAATCCTCCTTTTGCGGCCAAGACCAGCAGTGCCCCTTCAGTGGGATCGCCTAGAATAGCCCACTCGCCATGTTCCTTTTGCAAAATGGCGTCATTGCACAGCAGGCAGTCCAGTAAAAGGAGCTGTAGCTCTGGCTGATAGGGAGAAAGCGGCTGCGTGTCTTGGCAAAACTCGCCTTCTGGCTCGTAGCCTTCACCTGTAATTTGGCAGGTTAAAGATGCCGTGCTGACTGTCTGCACCACCATTTTGTTTTGGGTCAGGGTGCCTGTTTTATCGGAGCAAATGACGGTGACTGAGCCTAGGGTTTCCACGGCAGGCAGCTTCCGAATGAGGGCGTGGCGTCGCACCATGCGCTGAGTGCCGATCGCCAGGGTCACGGTAATTACGGCGGGCAATCCCTCCGGCACCACGGCTACGGCCATACTCAGAGATACTTCTAGCAGGCTTTCAAAGGCTCCCCAGCCCGCTTGCAAAACGCCAACAATCACGACGATCGCGACTAGGATCAATGACCCCGAAACTAAGGTATTGCCGAGCTGATCCATTCGCTGCTGCAGCGGCGTAGCTTCGGTTTCGACCGACTGCAGCATAGCGGCAATCCGCCCTAGCTCGGTTTCCATCCCGATATTCGTCACTAAGACGCTGCCGCGTCCGTGGACAACCTCAGTGCCCTGAAAGACTAAATTGACGCGATCGCCCAGGGCTGTATCTTCTGCCAGATTCATATTGGAGCGTTTGCTCACGGCATGGGACTCTCCCGTGAGTGCCGACTCGCGCACCTGCAGATTCATCGCCTCCAGCAGCCGTCCGTCCGCCGCGATCTGATCCCCGGCCTCCACCAGCAGAATGTCGCCGGGTACCAGTTCCTTGGCCGAAATTTCTGAGGTCTTACCGTGCCGGACGACCCGCACATTGGGCGCTGCCAGCTGCTTGAGCGCGGCTAAGGCTTTTTCAGCCCGGCTTTCTTGGAAATAGCCCAGCACGCCATTGAGAATAACGATGGCAAAGATAGCGATCGCATCTTTGGGCACCTCATTGCTTCTAAAGGAAAGAATGCCGGAGACAATCGCTACGGCAATCAGCATCAGCAACATGATGTTAGTGAACTGATCGAGCAGGATCCGCCACTTATTGCGCCCCTCGGCCTCAATAATTTCGTTGCGGCCATACTGCTGCTGCCGCGCTTCAATTTGAGCGGCGGTGAGTCCTGCTTTGCGATCGCTCTCAAGCAGCCGCAGAGCTTCTTTTGAGGAAACGGTATGCCAACTGTTCAACAACTTGGGGAGAGAATCATTCATGAGATACACCGCAGCGCAAAGCGGCGGGGCAGGCGTCAATCAAGGCTTCAGATGCTTCAGTTATAATCCCAAACGCTGCTAACCGAAGTCTTTGGGCGCTAGAGCGTCATCTGTTTTAAAAAAGGCAGCAGGGTTTGGCTGACTTTCTCAGCCCAGTCTTCCTGGGCGTAATGCCCCACTTCTGCTAGAGCCGCAAATTCGCCCAAGGTAAACTGCTGGGCAAAGGTTTCAGCTGCGGCGGCATCCAGCCAGGGATCGCTGAGTCCCCAAGCCACGAGGACGGGCCGTTGCCAGTCCTTAAATCCGGCGGCAATTTCTGCTGTAATAGCTTTGAGCTGAAGGTTTCGCACTGTGACAAACAAGGCTCTACCAGCGGCGGAACTGGTGAGGAAGGGACGGCGATAGATATCTAGGTCAGCATCGTCTACCTGATAAGGGCCGCCCCCTTCTAAAGTGCGATCGACCAGCAGCGGATCCTGGGTAGCCATCTCACCGACTAACGGCAGTCCTAGCTGTTTGATGCGCCAGGGGAGCTTGGCTGTTGGTGAGAGCGGCGTGTTGAGCACAATTAGCCGCTCTATTTGCTCAGAATGCTGCAGAGCGTACTTAAGCCCCACTGAACCCCCCAGATAGCCTTGGACAACGAGGTGGAAACGATCGAGTGCCAAAGCGGCGATGAACTGCTCTAGCCCGGCTAAAAACGCAGCAGGGGTATAGGCAAAGGTGCGCTTGTCAGGCTTGTCAGAAAAGCCGTGACCGATCCAGTCAGGGGCGATCGCCCGAAATCCCTGAGCGGCGAGATCGGCCATAATATGGCGCCAGCTATAGCTCTGAGCGACGATGCCGTGCAATAGCAAAACAGGCAGTTTATCGCTCTCGCCAATAGGCGTTGCTTCCCGGTAGAACCAGTTAAGTTCTCCTGCCTGAATTTGATTCTCTGTCACCGCCACAATGTCACCTAGGGGAATTCAGTGGCTTGAGCTTATCGCTTGAGCTGAATCCAGCGCAAGCAATGTAACAGGATGAGGCAATATCGTTAAGGCCGAATTATCTACCGTTTCGGCTGAATTTGCCGGGAGAATTGGGAGATATCCCAGGTTGTTAGGGCCGCAGTTGGCTGGGCCGGGGCGGGGCGATCGCAGATAGCCTGCCAGCTCTGTTTAATCAGCGGCACGGCGCTGATCGCAATCAGTCCTGCTACCAACAGACCAACTAAACCGTCCATCCACGTCCACTGCCAAATCGCTACGGCGATCGCCGCCAAAATCACGCCAACGGAACTCAGCGTGTCAGCTATCACATGTAAAAATGCGCCGCGCAGATTGAGATCTTGCAGGCTTTCGCGGTGCAGCCAGTAAAGGTTGACGCCATTAACCGCCAATCCTACCAGCGCTGTCAGCAACATCGGCAGGCTGAGGATTTCGCTGGGGGGAGACTGCAAGTGTCGCAGCGCTTCCCAGGCGATCATACCGGCCATAATCAAGAGACTCATACTGTTAATCAGCGCTGCTGTGCCTTCAATTTGGGTCTGCTGCCCCACGGCCCATCGCGCCATCCAGGTAGCAATCAGCGCCAGTGCTAGTGCTGACGTATCCGCCAGCATGTGCCCTGAATCAGCTACGAGGGCCAAACTGTGGCTAAAGCGTCCGGCTAACAGCTCAAAACCAGCAAAGCCGCCGACCAAAGCGATCGCGCCCATCAGCAACTGGGCTTTGTGAGCGCTAGATTGAAGATGATGACATCTAGGATCTAAACAGGGCTGCATGGGAGAAACGGGTCGAAGGGACAGGGAAGTCTAATTTGCTTGACGCAGACTCAGGCTAAATAGATTCCTTTAAGCAGTGTAACTCGAAGCCTCTTGAAGCTAGAAAAGCCTATTCATCAGAGTTGTAGGTTCCGATGAGGTAGAGCAGCGCCATTCGTACGGCCACGCCGCTGGTGACCTGCTGACTCACCAAGCTCAGAGCCGGATCGTCCATGACGTCAGAACTGACTTCAACTCCCCGGTTCGTTGGGCCGGGATGTAGCAGTTTAACCGCCGGGTGACAGTGAGTAAGGCGATCGCGGGTGATGCCAAACTGCTGGTGATATTCTCGCAGGCTGGGCAGCAGATGCTGGGTCATGCGTTCGCGCTGCAGCCGCAGGGCCATAACAAAGTCGGCATCTGCTAAGGCGGGCTGAAGCTGATGGTGAATCTGCACCTGGCGGGGCTGATTGCTGCCGGCGATCGCCGTTTGAAAAGGAATAGCAAACTGGGTTGGCAGCAGCGTTGGCGGAGCGACTAGATGCACCGCAGCCCCACAGGCAGTCAGGCTCCACAAATTGGAGCGAGCTACCCGCGAGTGCAGAATATCCCCTACAATCACCACTTTTTTGCCTTTAAGCGAGTTGATGCTGGGCGCTTCTGGATCCAAGACCGAACAGAGGGTGAATAGATCCAGCAAAGCCTGAGAGGGATGAGCGTGCTGCCCGTCGCCGGCGTTGAGTACGCTAACTGAGGCTCCTATGCGATCTAGCTCACGGGCGATCGCTAACGGGACGCCAGCTTCCTGATGCCGAATCACCATCAGGTCAGTTCCCATTGCCAGATAGGTCTTAGCCGTATCTAGAATGGTTTCGCCTTTGCTGAGAGACGAGGTACCGGGGGAAAAATTGAGCGCATCGGCAGAAAGCCGCTTTGCCGCTAGCTCAAAGCTGCTGCGGGTACGGGTAGATGGCTCAAAAAACATGTTAGTGACAACTTGCCCCTGCAGTGCCGGGACTTTCTTCGTTCGCCGTGACAGAACTTGGCGAAAGCTTTCAGCCGTTTGCATTACCGTTTCGTACTCCGCTGGCGTGAAAGTTTCCAGCGAAATAATGTGCTGACGCTGCCACGTCTTCTCCACCATAGTGACTGACTCCCCCAGAAATTCAGGAACTGCAAGAATTGCTACAGTAAGGGCGTACCTTTTAGCCTCAGCGTATTCCGTACCCAGTATTCCATCTGATGAGACAGGCAAATCACCTATTCTGGTTTCTAGCAGGCGGCCTCGCTCTGCTGGCTGCGAGTTGCCAGCCTACAGGCCAAAATAGCGATCGCCTCTCCTCTACCCCATCTACTAGCACAGCCCTGCAGCCCTCTACATCCGCCAACTCGGCACCGGCTGATCGCATTGCCGCGCCCGGCGAGGCGATGCCGACCACTACTGCGCCCCAAACCGCTATCACCATCTACGAAATAGATAGCACCTGCAGCAGCTTTGTCCCTCAAATAGTGCAGGTCGATGCTGATAGAGCGATGGAACAGGCAGTTAGCAAAGTGCTCAGTAATGAGCAAACGGGCATTGGTTTCGATTTAGCTGGCTACCGGGTCAGTCTTGACGAAGGTAGCCGGGAAGCCACCGTTGATTTGCGTCTGTCACCCCAGTCCCAGCGGCAGCTAGTTTCTCTTTCAAGCTGTGAACAGCTCGCTGTCTTTGGCAGTTTGCGAGAAACTCTGTTAAACAATTCTGACTGGAATATTCGCTCTGTCCGATTTACCGAGCGGGGCGAAGCCATCGCGCTTTAGGGCTTGAAAACAGCCGCCGAATCAGCCGCATACCAGCATCAGAGCTGTTCGGCTGCCTAACTAAGACAATTCGCGTCGTTTGTACCAAGATGGCTAGATTGGGCACCATCGCCAAAAGCACGTACCAGCTTGTAGCCGATTAAATCAGGCTCAGCTTCAACTGCTGAGCGCGAGAACCATTCAGCCCCTATTAAGCCAAAAGGGGGCAAAACAGACATACCGCCTAGCTGTTGTTTTCAAAGAGGACTTGGTACGATTAAGCAAGGAATTAAACCCTGAGAGACTTGGCTAGCAGCTAGCCGAGTCTCACTATTAAATAAGCTTTATTGAGAAACTGGACTCAACATTCTTATGGAACTCAAAGCGATCCTACTTATTCTCTCAGCTCTGTTTGTCCCTGCCTGCCTATTTTTTGGCGCTAAAAACGGTTTTTACAACACTGACGATTACCACGGTAATGGCTCTGCTCACTAGGTCATATGGTTGCTAGCCATGATGACAGCCTGAGTTACTGCGCCTATCTCAAGGATTTACCGTGACTGATCTGTCTTGCTTGCCCTACGGTGTTGCTCACAACGCCGAGGGGGTTTGTTTGCAAGTGCGTATGGGGCCTCACCGCATCTTGTTGGACTGTGGTGCTGTGGGGGAGACAATGCTGGACTGGGCTGAGGAAACTCAGCCCCCTGCAGATTGGGTCTTGTGCAGTCATGCCCATGCCGATCATGCCCGTGGACTACTGGAGTTTCATCGCCAGTTTCCTCAAGTGCCGATCTATGGCAGCGAAGTCACGGCTCATCTCTTGCCGCTCAACTGGCCTGATCAAGCCGAGGCCGACTTTTGCCATGCGCTGCCCTGGCGGACGCCAGTTGAATTTGCTGAAGGCTTAAGCGTTCAGCTTTGGCCAGCCGGGCATCTGCCGGGCGCTGCGGCTTTTCTGCTAAGCTACGCGACCCCTCAGCGCACCTATACTCTCTTTTACACAGGCGATTTTTTTCTCTCTAATTCTCGGCTCGTCGAGGGCATGGCTCTAGATGATTTGCGCGGCCTCAAGCCTGACGTGCTGATTTTAGAAGGCAGCTATGGGGCTGTCCGCTATCCTCACCGCCGCCAGCAGGAGAATCAGTTGGCGGCTAGCATCAATCAGTTTTTAACCGCGAACTATGCGGTGCTGCTGCCAGTCCCCACAGTCGGGCTAGGGCAGGAACTGCTGATGCTGCTGCGCAGCCATCACCACTTTACTGGCCGTAATATCAACGTTTGGGTCGATACCACCGTTGCGGCTGGCTGTGATGCCTATCTGGAGCTGCTGCCCCATTTTCCCGGCAGCGTGCAAAACTTTGCCCGCTATCAGCCGCTGTTTTGGGATGAGCGAGTATTGCCACGGGTACGGCGGTTAGGGGCCGATGAGCTGCCCGATCTCTCAGTGCCCAGCATTGTGGTGGCTCACCGTAATAGCAATCTCAGCCGCTACTGGCAGCAGCGCCATCGCCGCTGGGTTACTTTTGTCCCCGAAACAGCCCCCTGGGATATCTCAGCGGCCAAATCTGACCTTCCTGATGCCGATCGCCCTAGTCCTCGCGTTGAATCCTATCTGCTCTCTAGCCACTGCGATCGCGCTGGGACAACCCAGTTTATTCACAATTTGCGGCCTCAGCACGTTGTCTTTGTGCACGGCTCGTTTAGCAACCTGACTGATCTAGCCAATCTAGAAGAGTTACAAAGTCGCTATCACCTGCATTTACCCTCAGCCGGCACTTTAGTTGAGCTGCCTATTGGCGAGCTGTTTTTGCAGCCTGCTGCGCCAGAAACTGTCCATGAAGGAGAGCTTTCAGAAACCACCGATGAGGTCACCGTTACGCTGCCCTTAGCGATTACTAAAGATGAGCGCTGGCAGCAGCTAGCTGATACGGGACTGGTGGAGGTGCGCTGGCAGGGGGACGATCTGGTGCTCAAAGGCATTACGCAGCGATCGCTGCTGCGGCGAGACGCCAGCTCTTTAACTCAGCTCACGATAGACTGCTGCGCCACCTGTGCCTATTTCAAGGAACAGCGCTGCTGGAATCAAGCCTCTGCCCTGTTTCGATTTGAAGTTTCGCCCGCGGGCTACTGCCCCGCCTTTGAACCTGCGGCTGAATACCTCGATCTCTCTGATCAAGGGGATGAGTAGGCACAGAGACAGGGGGCAGGCATTAGTCAGCGTTAGATTCTGGGTAGCGATCGCGAATTTGCTCAGACTCAGGGCAATCATCGGAAACAAACAAATCCACGTCGCCTCTGGGTACAGTAGAGAGCTTCTTGGTGATAGCGCCAATGCTCTCTAAGCGCACCATTTCCTCCCAAGAACAGGTTTCATCTTCCTCTTCACTTTCATAGCGAATGGTTACCAGCTCGCCTTCAATATCTAGAATCTGAGCACGTTCAATCCACCGCTGCTGATCCCGCAGAAAGATCCAGACCTCAGTTTCGTCACAGCAGAGTTGGTAGATCTTGCGGTGTAGCATGAATTCTCCTCAGCTAAAAACGCTTTGAACAATGATTTTGAGTAATAAACGGCAGTCACTATAGCTGCCTAAAAGCTGATCTCAATAATGGGCTAAAATATCTGCCCGACTGCCTCATCAGGAACTTAACAGAACGTGTCCTCTAGGGTAACTCATCATCCAGCTTCCCAAAATCAAGCGTCTTTTTAGTGTAAGTGTAATCACTTCGATTGCGGTAAAGAAACTGTAATTAAAACCAATGAGAATGAAGCTAAACGGTTCTCTTGAAGTCAAAGTTCAAGTCAAAGTTCTTTTTGATACCAAGCTGACTCTAGTTTAGCAAGGGGAGCGGTCAGTGGTGGTAGCGGGGGGTTTGACTATCGCCAATAGGAAAAAGCAGAGAGAGTCGCTAGGATAAAAACCAGCTCTCTCAAAAAAGTACAAGCTCTATGCTGCTTAGATGTAGCAGCATAGAGCTTGTACTTTTTTGAGAGAGCTGGTTTTTAT
>JAAHIC010000209.1 GCA_010671965.1 Leptolyngbya sp. SIO4C5 | reverse complement strand
GCTGAAGTCATGAACCAGTCAAAATGCGATAAATCCAGTCTGACTTTACCGTATGATGGAGAATGACGTTATTCAAAGCCTTTGTCTGCGCTCTATGGACATTTTGACGCTGGGTTGGGTTTCTCTCTTGGTTGTGTTTACTTTTTCAATTTCAATGGTTGTCTGGGGCCGCAACGGCTTCTAAAAATAGCTACGCTATGGAAACGAGTGCTGGGCTTCAGCCCCAAATTTATAGCTTTCTAGCGATCGCCGCTGCTGCGCTGCTTGTGGTTGTCACAGGCGGTGTCGCCTACCTCACAGCCGCAGAATGGCGCGATCGCCGTCGGCGTAACCGAGAACAGCAGTCCTCACGACGCCGTAAATAATTCATTTGATTTGACTGACAAAATTTCTGACAGGGCGTTACGGCTAGCCGAAAACGCCCTATTTTATTGACTTGACGACTTCACCCGCCAGACAGCAGGCTTTTTGGGCGCTTCGGGCCGTACATCGGGGCGCATTTACCGACATTGCTATCGATCAGGCCCTCAGCCAGTCTGAGCTGGTCAGCAGCGATCGCGCCCTGCTGACCGAACTGGTCTATGGCAGCGTCCGGCGGCAGCGCACCCTAGACGCCCTAATCGATCAGCTTGGCCAAAAACGGGCCACCCAGCAGCCTCCCGATTTGCGGGTAATTCTGCATCTGGGCCTTTACCAGCTCCGCTATTTAGATCAAATTCCGGTTTCTGCTGCCGTCAACACCAGCGTCGATTTAGCTAAGCACCATCGTTTAGGCAAGCTCTCAGGCGTAGTTAATGGCCTGCTGCGGCAGTATGTGCGACTGGCCGAAACGGGCGACCCGCTACAGCTCCCCGAAGATCCGATTCAGCAGCTAGGGATTCTGCACAGCTTCCCCGACTGGATTCTTAAAATCTGGCAGCCGCTTTTGCCCCCCGAAGAGTTGGCTGCTCTCTGCGACTGGTTCAACCGTACGCCTTTTATCGACCTGCGGATTAATCCGCTGCGAACTACGGTAGAGGCCGTCGAAGCTGCCTTTGCTGCTGCTGATATTGAGGTATACCGGCTCCCTCATCTGCCTCAAGCCCTGCGGCTAGCCAGTCATGTGGGCAGCATCAGCCGCCTCCCTGGCTACGGTGAGGGCTGGTGGACAGTGCAGGATGCTAGCGCTCAGCTGGTCAGCCAGATTGTGAATCCGCAGCCGGGAGAGGTAATAATCGATGCCTGCGCCGCGCCCGGCGGCAAATCTACTCACCTGGCGGAACTGATGGGCGATCGCGGTGAGGTTTGGGCCTGCGATCGCGCCGCTTCCAGACTTAAGAAGGTGCAGCAAAACAGCGATCGGCTGCAGCTCAGCTCGATTAAGCTGCTGACCGGAGACAGCCGCTCTCTGCCCCAGTTTGCTCAGGCTGCCGATCGGGTGCTGCTAGATGTGCCTTGCTCTGGACTCGGCACCCTGCACCGCCACGCCGATGCCCGCTGGCGCCAGTCTCCAGAACGGATCGCGGAATTGACCCAACTGCAAAGCGAGCTAATCAACCAAGCTGCTACCTGGCTCAAACCCGGCGGCGTTTTGGTTTACTCTACTTGCACGCTACACCCGGCTGAAAACGAAGAAATTGTTGCCGAGTTTTTGGCAACGCATCCTCAATGGCGGCTGGAAGTCCCGCAACAGGAGGAGATCCGAGCGATCGCGGCTCCTGAAGGCTGGATCAAGATCTGGCCCCACCGGGAGAATATGGACGGTTTTTTTGTAGCCAAGCTGCGATCGCCCTAGAGCGCGAGATGAGGTCAGAGCAGGTCTGGGTGAGGGTTGCTAGACCTATCCTTACGGTTCCTATCGCGGGGCAGCCCTGGTACAGACCTGCGTGATAAGCTAGTTGAGCTTTGGTTCCAGTGGGGGTCAGCCGCTGGAGATTTGAGCTGAGAGGATCATCATCGAGGCTCAGATTGGGGAAAGTCTGGTGCAAGTCCAGCGCTGTCCCGCAGCTGTGAAGGAATAGGTTTGAGAATTGCAGGGTTGATCTTTCCGGTTTGAAAGACCGAAATTTTTAACTTCAACGTCATTTCTCAGCCGAACTTCTAAGTCAGAATGCCTGCCAAGCGTATAACCCATCTGCGAGGTACGGATGAAAAACTTTCGAGTGAACTGGGGTCTAGCGCTGCCTGTAGCGCTAGCGGTATTGATGTGTCTGGCATTGCCTGCTGCCGCCCATCATCCCTCTGGCGGCCAAACTCCTGATAGTGCCTGGGCTGGACTGCTTTCTGGCATCGGACATCCGGTGATTGGTCCCGATCACTTTGTCTTTGTGGTCGCTGTGGGATTATTAGCGGCCCTACAGCGCTGGGGCCTAGCGGTTCCCATCGCATTTGTGCTCAGCGCCGTTGCGGGCACAGGTTTGCACCTAGCCGCCCTGAATTTTCCGGCTCCAGAAACGACGGTTTCGGCTTCTGTCCTGGTGCTGGGAATTTTGCTGGCTGTGGCTAGTAAGCCTCCGGTAGCTTGGACTATCGGGTTTGCAGCCGTTGCCGGGCTGTTTCATGGCTATGCCTACGGCGAAGCGATTATTGGGGCTGAAATGTCACCGCTGCTATCCTACCTGGCTGGCTTTAGTTTAGTGCAGTTAGCGATCGCCTTTGCCAGCTACAGCCTCGCTCAGAAAATGCAGCAGCGCTCAGCCACTCAGACTCAGCTGAACCTACGGTTTGCGGGCTTTGCGATCGCGGGCTTTGGGACTGCTCTGTTAACCTCATTGTGGTTGGGCTAAACACTATGCATAAAATTCCTGTCACTGTGATCACAGGCTTTCTAGGCGCTGGCAAAACTACGCTGCTCCGCCACTTGCTTCAGAACAACGGCGATCGCCGCATTGCGGTCTTAGTCAATGAGTTTGGCGAAGTCGGGATTGATGGCGAGTTGCTCAAAGCCTGCCAAATCTGCGATGAGGACGAAGATCCCGGCAGCAACATTTTAGAACTGGCCAATGGCTGCCTCTGCTGCACCGTTCAGGAAGAATTTTTGCCAACTATGCAGGCGCTGATGGCGCGGCGCGATCAGATTGACTGTATCGTGATTGAAACTTCTGGGCTGGCGCTGCCCAAGCCGCTGGTGCAGGCGTTTCGCTGGCCGGAAATTCGCACACAGGCCACGGTTGATGGCGTAATTACCGTAGTGGACTGTGAAGCTCTAGCCAGCGGTCGGCTTGTGGGGGATTTGGAAGCGCTAGAGGCCCAGCGACAGGCCGATGACAGCCTCGAACACGAAACCCCAATCGAAGAACTGTTTGAAGATCAGCTCAACTGCGCCGACTTAGTGCTGCTAACGAAATCTGACTGTGTCAGCCAGGCCGACCGCGATCGCGTCCAAACTTGGCTGCAGCAGGAGCTACCGCAGGGCGTTAAAGCGATCGCCTGCCATCAGGGACAGATCAGCCCGGAAGTGCTGCTGGGCTTTAACGCAGCGGTTGAAGATAATCTAGACAGTCGCCCCAGCCATCACGATCACGAAGCTGAGCACGAACACGACGATGATATTACCTCGGTACCGATTGTCCTGGAGCAGACCTTTGATCCAGCAGACCTGATTCAGCGCCTCCAGCACCTCAGCCAAACTCAGGAAATCTACCGGATCAAGGGCTTTGTCGCTGTCCCCAATAAGGCGATGCGGCTGGTGCTGCAGGGAGTCGGGCAGCGCTTTGACAGCTTCTACGATCGCCCCTGGCAGCCCCAGGAGCCGCGTGTGACAAAGCTAATCGTAATTGGGCAGTCCCTAGAGGCAGAGGCTATTCATAAGGCTCTGGCAGGCGACCTCCAGCCTGTGTGAGCCAGTGTACGTTGAGTCAGTATGAGAGGGAACTGAGGGTGCAAAATCAGCCAGTGAGCAGCTTAATTCAGGCGGTAGAGCAGGCTAGCTCTCCCCTAGATTTGCTAAAAGCTGTACGGGCGTTAGCGGCTGCCCGTCACCCAGAGGCTATTCCCACTCTGCTGGAGGTCTTAGGATTCAATAATCCAGGGGCAGCGGTGGCCGCTGTGGAAGGGTTAACCGTACTGGGGGCCGAGGCTGTCCCGCCGCTGCTCAAGCAGCTTGACGATCACAACTACGGGGCGAGAGCCTGGGCCATTCGGGCCTTAGCTAATATTGGCGATCCGCGATCGCTCGCTGTGCTACTGGATGCCGCCACCGCTGATTTTGCCCTCAGCGTCCGGCGAGCCGCCGCGCGGGGACTGGGCAACTTGGACTGGTCTCAGATGGCCGAGGCGGAAGTGCCTGCGGCTCAGGCTCAGGCCGTGACGGCGCTGCTGCAGGTAACTCACGACGCCGAGTGGATCGTCCGCTACGCGGCTGTAGTCGGGTTGCAGTCTTTGGCTCAGCGCCTGCACCCCGCTGAAAAGGAGGCACAGCGACAGCGCATTCAGCAGCGTTTGGCACAGCTTGTGGAGGCCGATCCAGTGGCGTCTATCCAGGCGCGATCGCAGCTTGCCCTCTCTGAACTGGGAATGCAGTAGCCATGTCTACTCTCAGCTATGCCGTCTTAGGCACCGGCGCCATTGGCGGTCTCTATGGGGCGTGTTTGCAGCGGGCTGGGGCTGAGGTTCATTTTCTGCTGCACAGCGACTACGAACAGGTACAGCAGCGAGGACTGCAGGTTGAGTCTGTTTGGGGAGATTTTGAGCTGCCAGAGGTGCATGCCTATCGGACTGTTAGCGACATGCCGCCGGTAGATGTGGTCATCGTGGCGCTCAAAACGACTCAAAACGAGCTGCTAGCTCAGCTATTGCCGCCGCTGCTAGGGCCGCAGACGGCAGTTCTAATTTTGCAAAATGGTCTAGGGGTAGAAACCGCCGCCGCCGCGATCGCAGGCAGCGATCGTATCCTCAGCGGCCTCTGTTTTGTCTGCTCCAATAAAGTGGGGCCAGGGCACATCCGCCACCTGGACTATGGCACTATCATGCTGGGGCAGTATAGCGAAACCCAGCAGCCTGCAGGGATTACAGAAATTATGCAGGCGATCGCCCAGGATTTTAAGCGGGCGAATGTGCCGGTGCAACTCACAGAAGATTTGTATATGGCCCGCTGGCGCAAACTGGTGTGGAATATTCCGTTTAACGGGCTTTCGGTCGTGCTAGAGGCGATCACTGAGGAAATGATGGCCGATCCGGAGGGGCGGCAGCTGGCCCAGCAGCTTATGGCAGAGGTGGTGGCGGCGGCGAACGCCTGCGGTGAAAAGCTCTCTCCAGGGCAGGGGCGGCGTTTACCTGATAGCCTAATCTCAGACATGCTGGAGCATACTGAGCAAATGCAGCCCTATCGCACCAGCATGAAAATTGACTTTGATACGGGTAGACCTTTAGAGCTTGAGGCTATCTTAGGCAATCCGATCAAAGCTGCCGCTGCGGCCCAGGTGCCCGTGCCGCGAATTCAAATGCTCTACCAGCAGCTCCAGTTTCTCAATCGCCGCTGTCAGGCAGCTCACGCCAGCTCCTAGCCTCACTGACAATATCTGAGAGACTTAGAGGCAGGACTTGGGCACTTGACCAGGTTTTAACGGTTTGCGCGATCGCCCCGGCTGTCGTCTTATGCCTAACTAGCTGGCTCCTCGGTTGACGTTTCTTCTGGCTTTTCAGTGGCACTGGTCGCGCCCGCTTTCGCCTGCTCTCGCTGCAAACGCTTCTTGCGATCGGCCTCTAGAATATCTTTCATCACCGCCTGAGCCTGAGTAATTTTCTCTAGGTTACTGCGATACAAATCGAGGTCTTTTTGGACTTTGTCGTGGGAAACATTGAGCGATTCACAGACCTGGGTAAACAGTTCTGTTCGCTGCTTGTCGTCTTTGACTAGCTCAGGATCAATGGTTTCGACCAGGGTATACAGCCCGATTGCCATCAGACGGCTGTACTTATATTTGTCGTTGTGGGCGATCGCCTTTAGCGTTTGCCAGGGCTGATGATCGGGGGCGGCCTCTAGATGCTCTAGGTTTGACTTCAAATCCTCAATCGATAGAGATCCGACGGATTGCTTGATCTGTTCGGCATCGCCGCGAAACTGCTGGGGATCGCGCTCAACGGACTGACAGAGCGCCTGAAAAATAGATTCGCGATCCCGATCGGGCTGATAGCCCTGCATGAAGCGATCGAAAGTGGTGACGACGCCCAAGGCGTATAGTGGATCATAGTTGAAGTCCACATTGACAGACAGCAGGTGCATCTCGACCATCAACTCTTCGACAACGCGACGATAAATAGAGTTGATAGGGCGAGTGTGATGAGCGTAAAAAGCACGCTTTGTGTCAGAAACAGTGCGGACGTTATTCACAGTAGAAAGCTAGCGAGTGTGTGATTCCATTCTCTACTTTAGCGGCCCGTTTGCCAAGCTGGCAGAATTCGGGAGCTAGATACCTTTCGATTCTTTCAACTCAGTTTCTAGAATGCCTTTTTCAACCAACCTTCTTGCTCTCAGCCGGGCGCTGGCCGGAGAATTTGAAAATCGACAGCAATCGCTAGATGAACCTGCCTGGTATGTGCATCTGCGCGTTTGGCAAAGACCTATTCCCAGCTTCGCGGACACCTGGCCGACGCTGTTCATTGAGCAGGTAAGCGTGGTTTCAGGCAATCCGCCCTATCGTCAGCGGGTGATCCAGATTCGTGAAACTGACGCCCAGATTAAAATTCAGTTTTTTGCCCTCAAGCAGCCGCAGCAGTTTTGCGGCGCTGCCCTCAATCTCGATCTTTTAAAGCAGCTCACGGCTGAGGATCTAACCTTGCTGCCGACCTGTCAGCTCGAAGTTAAGTTTCTGCAGCCTACCCAGAATGCTCTCGATGTCAGTGCTCAAATGCCGGAAAATACCCTTTGCTCTTTTGAGTATCAGGGGCAAACTCGCTACATCAAGCTGGGCTTTGAGCTAAAGACTCAGCAGCATACTGGCACTAACCAAGTACAACTGCTGAGCTCTGACAGAGGCGTTGATCCAGCTACGCAAGAAATTTTATGGGGGCCTCGACTAGGGCCGTTTCGCCTGATTAAGCAGCAAGACTATAGCCATGAGCTGAAAATCTAGCTGGCAATGCCTCTAGGAACGCCGGAGAGGGCGTCTTCTTCAGTGTCAAAAATTTCAAACACTGAGTCCATCATCGTCACCTCGAAGACGAGCTTGGCTTCAGGATGAACATTGCAAATGCGGAAGCTGCCCTTAACTTTGTCAGCATCTCGCATGCCTGCGACTAAAGAGGTCAGCCCAGAGCTGTCAATGAAGTTGACCTGGCTGAGATTGACGACGACGTGGGGACTAACCCGCGAAATACATTCCTGCAGCTTCAGCCGAAACTGCCAGGCGGTTGTGATTGTCCTGACGCCTTCGGGCCGACTGGACATA
>JAAHIC010000208.1 GCA_010671965.1 Leptolyngbya sp. SIO4C5 | reverse complement strand
AAGACGCTCTGCCAGCAGGGGGGCTATCATCTGGTTCGGGTGCAGCCAGCAGACTTCTTTCCCCAGACAGCTCATGTGGAGTGTGTAGCGTTTCTGATACGGTAGAGGGCGATCAATTCGCAGCCTCGCTCACGGCTGGCTCCCTATTTTTGCAGCGCTATGAAATTCAGTGAAATCGTCCAAAAACTCAAGATCGAGCAGAGCAGTCTGGTCAACTTTAGCGATCGCAATCCTGAGATTAAGGGCGTTGCGGCCATTGATACAGCGACCGCCGGGGAGCTGAGCTATATCGAAGGCGGCAAGTTTGCCCGCTACTTAGAGACGACCGAGGCTAGCGGCCTAATTTTGCCGACTGACATGGCCCTGCAGGCTGAGGCCAACGAGCGAGAAATTGCCTGGATGAGTGTCCCTGAGCCGAGACTGTTCTTTGCCAGGGCGATCGCTCTGTTTTATCGCCCTTTTCAACCCGCGCCCGGTATCCACCCCAGCGCCGTGATCGATCCATCGGCTCAGCTAGGCGAAAACGTTTCAATCGGGGCCAATGTGGTAATTCAGGCGGGGGTGAAGCTGGGCAATGGCGTCTGTATCCATCCCAACGTGGTGATTTATCCAGAAGCGTGTGTGGGCGATCGCAGCGTCTTACACGCCAACTGCGTGATTCATGAGCGTAGCCAAATCGGGACGGACTGCGTGATTCACAGCGGCGCGGCCATTGGCTCGGAAGGCTTTGGCTTTGTGCCCACGGCGGCGGGTTGGGAAAAAATGGAGCAGTCCGGTCGCACGGTTTTAGAAGACGGGGTTGAAATCGGCTGCAACTCTACGGTTGATCGGCCTGCTGTGGGCGAAACCCGGGTGGGACGCAGCACTAAAATAGACAATTTGGTCCACATTGCCCACGGCTGTCAGGTGGGGGCAGCGGTCGCTATGGCAGCCCAAGTTGGCCTAGCAGGCGGGGTAACGGTGGGCGATCGCGCTATTCTGGCCGGACAGGTGGGCGTTTCCAATCAGGCCAATGTGGGTCAGGGCGCGGTTGTGGGGGCACAGGCCGGGGTGCACAGCAATATCGCCCCTGGCACGATCGTATCGGGGAGTCCGGCTGTGCCCCAGCGGATTTATCTCCGCGCCTCTGCGGTCTACAGACGCCTGCCTGAAATTTACCAGACCCTCAAAGATTTGCAGCGCAAACGGTAGGGACATCGCCTGCCGTGCCTCGACCGACCTCCCAAGCTGTCCACTACCAGCCATAGGCTCCTCACTTAAATTTGCAATCTTAGCCTTTACTTTTGCTTTACAATTTTGGCAATGCCGCTAGCGCCGTCTTAGACATCTGTTGTCTTCTAGTAATTACCTATGAGTATTGGATATTTAGCCTTAGTCCTCCACGCCCATCTGCCGTTCGTACGACATCCGGAGAGCGACTATGTGCTGGAGGAAGAGTGGCTATTTGAGGCAATTACAGAGACCTATGTGCCGCTGTTGCAGATGTTTGAGGGCCTCAAGCGCGACGGTATTGATTTTAAGCTGACGATGAGCCTGACACCGCCCTTGGTGTCTATGCTGCAAGATAACCTGCTGCAGGAGCGCTATGACCATCATTTAGCTCAGCTAGAAGAGCTGGCTGAGATGGAAATTGAGCGCAACTTGCACAACGGCCATCTCAAGTATTTGGCAGAATACTATGCCAAAGATTTTAATCAGGTGCGCCAGGTTTGGGAGCAGTATGACGGCAATTTAATCCAGGCTTTCAAGCAGTATCAGGATAGCAACAACCTAGATATCATCACCTGCGGCGCCACCCACGGCTACTTTCCGCTGATGAAGATGTATCCGGAAGCAGTCTGGGCGCAGATTCAGGTGGCCTGCGAACACTATCAGGACACTTTCGGCCAGATGCCCGCTGGCATGTGGCTGCCGGAATGTGCCTACTACGAAGGGGTGGAGCGGATGCTGGCTGATGCCGGAATCCGCTATTTCATTACTGACGGCCACGGTATTCTCTATGCCCGCCCCCGGCCTCGCTTTGGTTCCTACGCCCCCATCTTTACGGAAACCGGCGTAGCTGTCTTTGGCCGTGATCATGAATCTTCGCAGCAGGTATGGTCTTCCCAAGTGGGCTATCCGGGCGCACCGGAATACCGGGAGTTTTACCGGGATTTGGGCTGGGACGCTGAGTATGAGTACATCAAGCCTTACATCATGCCTAACGGCCAGCGTAAAAATGTCGGCATCAAGTACCACAAGATTACCGGCAAAGGTATGGGCCTGTCGGAAAAAGAGCTATACGACCCCTACTGGGCCAGAGAAAAGACGGCGGAACATGCAGCCAACTTCATGTTTAACCGGGAGCGCCAGAGCGAATATCTCTACAGCCTGATGCAGCGCCCGCCTATTGTGCTCTCGCCCTATGACGCCGAGCTGTTTGGGCACTGGTGGTATGAGGGACCTTGGTTTATTGACTCTCTCTTCCGTAAGTCCTGGCACGACCAGCAAACTTACGAAATGACCCATCTGTCAGATTATTTGCGGGCACAGCCGACCCAGCAGGTCTGTCGTCCGTCCCAGTCGAGCTGGGGCTATAAGGGCTTTCACGAATACTGGCTGAACGAAACCAACGCCTGGATCTATCCCCATCTGCATAAAGCCGCCGAGCGCATGATCGAACTGGCTAACCGCGAGCCTGCCGATGAGCTAGAATGGCGCGCCCTCAATCAGGCAGCCCGCGAGCTATTGCTGGCGCAGTCTTCTGACTGGGCCTTCATCATGCGCACTGGCACAATGGTGCCCTATGCCGTCCGACGGACGCGATCGCACCTGCAGCGTTTCAATAAGCTTTGGGAAGATATTCGCGTCGGTAAGATTGACGCGGGCTGGGTGGAAAAAGTCGAGGCGATTGATAACGTCTTCCCCAATATTAACTACCGAGTCTATCGTTCCCTCAGCTCGTCCATGCCAGCCGTTTCATAGAACTGCTGCCTGTCACTGACACCCTGTCGCCGCAGGCGATCGCTACGCTGGTTGATCTTTCGCTCAGCGATCGCCTGAATTTGCACCTGCTCTATTGGGGATAAACCTGAGGATAATCTTCTGGCTCAATAAACGGTGCCCCTTCACTGTCACACTCCCGATAGCGATACTCAATCAGCTCCAAAAGCTCACCGTTCCACTCATAGCGAGCAAAGGAGCCACAATCTCCAATGCCCCGCCCCTTAGTGAAATTGGTCAGCACCTGCTCCTCTGTGTCAAAAAAGGGTAGCCCGGCAACCAGGCGATCGCTCATCTGCGTGAACTGCCCAGTTTCATCGGGCACATAAACGGTTAGCTCTAGCGGCGTAACTACAGCATCTGCGCCATCATCGGTGTAGATCAGAAACTCATAAACTCCCTGGTAGGCGGCAAAATTGCACAAGAACTGTACCAGGTACTGATCTGCAGACAGGACATAAACTTCAGAATCGTCCAAAGTTTCTGCTTCTAGGTAGCCATCACACAGATTCAGCTCATCGGCGCTGTCATAAACAGCCTGAACAATGAGATCGCGTTGAGCCAGGGAATCATCAACCCCTTCTGCGTCCTCAGGAGCCACTAGCGGCGGTGTTTCTGTCACCTCTAAATCAGGGGACTCTTCAACAACGGTGTTGGTCTGTCCGCAACCAGCTAACAGCAACCCGACGCAAAATATTAGCTTCAGCGATCGCATTCTTTTCTCCTGTGTGCTTAGAATGTCCCACTTGTTATAACTATTGAGTCACAGCGCCGCCCGTTTGTCTTCGCTCGGAACACAGATTCCCCGTACAATAGGCTTCAGCATAAGGAAACGATGATGCAGGCAAAAGCAAAACCTGACTGGGCAGGGGATGACTGGCTATCGCGAGTGGTGAATCGGCTGATTCAGACTAAGCCGATCTATGCCCTGATGAAGCAGCAGGCGCGGCAGGTGCTGATCAAAACGGCTGAAAAAAAGGGCATTCCTTGGCGACAGACCTATGAAGCATTAGAGCGGTCAGGGATTCAAGAAAGCCTAGCCGCGATCGCCAATCCTGATATCACCTATCCTGACTACTACCAGGTGCCGTTTCACGCCTACAGTCAGGGAAATCTCTGCTGGCAGGCAGCTTTTGAAGCCGAATCTGCCACCTACTCAATGGCGATGCGGGTATGGCCGGACGCGGCGTTGACCTATGAAGCCGCTCAGGCCAAGCTGAGAGACAGCTTTCACACCGTCCTGGCAGAACACGGCCCCACTCAAGTCCGCGATATTCTTGATATTGGCTGCTCGGTTGGCATTTCGACGCGATCGCTACATCGCTACTACAGCCAGATTCAACCCGTCCGCACGGTTGGCCTTGACCTCTCGCCCTACATGCTCGCTGTGGCCCAGGCCCGCGATCCTCAAAGAGAAATTACGTGGCGACACGGCCTCGCCGAGCAGACAGGTCTGCCCAATGCCGCTTTTGACTTAGTGACGCTTCAGTTTGTCATCCACGAACTGCCCCGCTCAGCCACCCAGGCTATCCTGCAGGAAGCCTATCGCCTGCTGCGACCCGGCGGCGGCCTTGCCATTGTTGATAACAACCCCCAGTCTGAGGTCATTCAAAACCTACCGCCAGTGCTGTTCACCCTGATGAAAAGCACTGAACCCTGGAGCGATGACTATTACACCTTTGATGTTGCAGCCGCGATCGCCGCTGCCGGTTTTACCCCACCCGTAACCGTCGCTAGCGATCCCAGACATCGAACCCTTGTGGCGCAGAAGTAACCTATGTCTCTTACCTGTCAGCAACTCCTCCAGCGTCATCACGACGCTTGGCAATCAGCAACAGTTCATCCCTTTTTGGTGCAGTGTCAGCGTGGCACAATCCAGGCCCGTCAGTTTAATACCTGGCTAGTGCAGGACTTTTTGTTTGTGACCGAGTTTTCGCGGATGGCGGCGCGGCTGCTAGCGGCAGCCCCCTACCCTCACTTTGCGGTGCTTTTGAGCGGTCTGGGGGCGCTGCAGGCTGAGCTGAGCTGGTTTGAGGCCAAGGCATCAGAGCGATCGCTCATTCTCAATACCGCCAGACAAGCAACCTGCACCGAGTACTGTCAGTTTATGGCAAGCATGGCAGATTATCCCTACGCCGTGCAGGCAACGGCTTTCTGGGCCATCGAGCTGGCCTACAATCAGGGCTGGCAGCGACATACCCCCATGCCGGCACCCTACGCTGAGTTTGCCGATCGCTGGGGAAATCCAGAATTTACGCAGTACGTCAAGCTGCTGGAACAGCAGGCCGATGAGGGACTAGCAGAAGCCCCGCCCGGCGTGCAGCAGCAGGCAGAAGCCGCGTTTTCCCAGGTAGCGCAGCTAGAGCAGGCGTTTTGGCAAATGGCCTTTGAGGGCTAGTGACCCCTGTTAAGCAAGCAAGGGGCTTCAGGCTAAGGAGTTTTCTGCGCTCAAAAGGCTGTCAGCGTCAGCGATGGATTTGGCTCAGCTTCAGCTTAGCGATCGCCGTTCTCTACAGCCTACCGGCGCTGCAGCAGGCGTTTGCGGCTGAGTATGTTGTGCAAGATGATGCCCGGCAGCACGTGTTTTGGCTGCAGCGGTTTGTCGATCCGGCCTTGTTTGCCGATGACTTATTAGCAGATTATTTTCAGTCGGTCGCCCCCTGGGGCTATCAGGCCCTCTACTGGCTGGCGGCTCAGATAGGGCTGGCACCGCTGCTGTTCAATCGGCTGCTGCCCGTAGCGCTGAATCTAATTGTGACAGGCTACTGCTTTGGCCTCACGCTGCAGCTAGTTCCCGTGCCGCTGGCGGGCTTTGTCGCCGCCCTATTCCTCAATCAAAACCTGCTGCTGCGGGACGACGTAGTTTCAGCCACCCCCGCCGCGTTTATCTATCCGCTGCTGCTGGCGTTCCTGTACTACCTGCAGCGGCGATCGCTCGTCCCCTATGGGCTGACAATTCTCTTGCTGGGGCTGTTTTATCCTCAGGGAGTCTTGATTGTGGCAGGGGTGCTGCTGCTGCGCCTGCTGCCCTGGCCGCAAAGCAGGCCAAACAGCTCGCAGGCAGACGCTCTATTTCATGGCAGCGGCTTGGCGATCGCCGTTTTCGTGTTACTGCCCTATGCCCTCAGTCCGTCAGCCTATGGTCCCGTCTTAACAGCGGCTCAGGCTCAAGCCATGCCGGCCCTTTCAGCAGCGGGCTGGTCAGAGTTTTTTAATCCCAACTTCACGGAGTACTGGCTCTGCGGCAAGCGCAGCGGCCTGCTGCCCGTAGACTGGTGCGATGCCAAGCTATTGCTGCCGCAAATTTGGCTGGCGCTTCTATTGCCGCTGGTTCTCTGGCAGCGGCGATCGCGCTTAAATTCTGCAGCAGCCATCTTAGGCCAGGTGCTGATGGCTTCAGGGGGACTGTTTGCGATCGCCCACGGGCTACTGTTTAAGCTGCACCTGCCCAGCCGCTATAGCGAACATAGCCTGCGGCTGGTGGCGGCGATCGCGGCAGGCATAACGGTGGCAGAGCTGCTGCAGCGATCGCAACCGCTGCGGCGACGCACCTGGCGGCTGTTGGCGGCTGGACTCAGCTTCTGGGCGATCGCGCCGCTGGTAGCCTACTTTGCTTTTCTAATTCCGATTGCGCCAGTGGGCAACTACATTCAAGGGGAATATCCCCAGCTCTACCAGTTTTTGCAAGCCCAGCCCCAAGACAGCCTGATTGTCTCCCTCTCGCCAGAGGTAAATAATTTGCCTAGCTTTACCCAGCGCTCCATCCTGGTAGGGGGCGAGGGCTACGCGCTGCCCTATCACCTGGGCTATTACGCCCAGATACGGCAGCGTACGGTTGACTTAATTCAGGCTCAGTACACGACGGACAGCACTGAGCTGAATCGCTTCATTGAGCAATACAACATTGACTTTTGGCTATTAGAGCCAGACACCTTCACCTTAGATTGGGTGCAGCGGAGCCGCTGGCTGCGGCAGTATGCCGAGGTGACGACGCCCCAACAGGTTTTACAGTCTGGAGAAATACCCGCGCTGGCTCAGCACCGCGATCGCTGCACTGTTTTTCAAACTCAGGACTGGGCTGTAGTGGCGGCTGAGTGCGTCAGCCAAAATTTGGGCTCAGCTCACTTGCGCCCCGGCCAGCGGGTACCCATCTCAGTGGCAGCAGAAAAGATCAGGTAGGCAACGAGTAAACCGACACCGATTAAAAAAGGAACGATATCTTCTGGCATTGGCCTCTTGGGTTTAATCCACGCTAGAGCGATCGCCAGAGCAGCTAGAATCTGAGGTTAGCTGCTAAGCTAATAGCCATCTACAACCGGGCTATCTGGCCCTAATCGTTTTAATTTTAGCGATGATGCGACTGCGTGCGTTTTTAGGATTGAGTCT
>JAAHIC010000207.1 GCA_010671965.1 Leptolyngbya sp. SIO4C5 | reverse complement strand
GGAGATTGATTGCTTCACTAGGCTTTAATTCTAGTTCTTGACTCAGCTCCAGAGCCTGATCGAGATATATTTGAGCTTGCTCGTAGTTCCCTTGAGACAGATAAACAGTAGACATATTATTAAGAACGCCGTCTTCCAAAGGGCGTAGCTCTTTTTGTCGGACGATTTCTAACGCTTGTTTTAAAGTGTCTAGCGCTTTGGGATAGTTTCCCTGATCTTGGTAAGCAACACCAATACTGCTGAGCGTTGATGCTATGCCAATATAGCTCTCTATTTCCTCAAATATTTTTAGAGCCTGTTCGTGGTATTCAAGCGATTTATCAAAATTGCCTTGAGTTTGATAAACTGAGCCAATATTCATGATAATAGTCGCTTCGAAGTCTCTATCTGGTGCTGTATTTCTAATAATCTCTATAGCTTCCTGATAGAGATCTATTGCTTCTTGATAACGACCTTGATTGTCATAAACAGCAGCTATGTTGTTGAGTGCTGTAGCTTCGGCATACCAAGTTAAATTAATGCAGAGTTCTAAACTATGCTCTAGTGATTCTTGCTGCCTTCTTTTACTTTGATTTCGTAATGCAGGATCTTCATGCTCTGCCTGATTTTCTTCAGGTAGATAGTCATCAAAAGCGGAACATTCTTCTTTCAAATTCCCAACCGCATTAGAAGCCTGCAAGTCTGCGCGAATCAATTCTGCGGTATCTAAATTTCGATTAAGCTTATCTAAAGCTTGCTCATACTCTCCTCGACCACTATAAATAGTTGCAAGATTGTTCAAAGCAGAGCTTTCAGTTCTCCAATCGTTTTCGGCTCTGGCAATATTTGCAACTTCTTCATAGATAGCGATCGCTTCATCATATTGACCAATATTGTCATGTACAGCTGCCGTTAAAAGTAGCACTGATTGTTTGAGAGTAAAGTTTTTGGTCTTCTCAGCAGTTTCTAAAAGTTGTGATAGCACTTCCAGAGCTTTATCATACTCACTAAGACTCCTGTAGGTTGCGGCAATACTCTGCAAACCTCCAATTTCCCGCTCTAAATCATTCAGATTTTGAGCCAGTTCCACTTCATTTAAATATATCTCTAAAGCTTTTCTACTGTTTCCCTGATCGCTATAAACTAGACCAATATTCATCAGGAGAGTAAGCTTTGTGGACAGTGCTTGCTGCACCCAGCCTCTCTCTTGATCGTTCGTTTTTTCAGCAACGGCTAGCATAGCTTCTGCGTAACCCAAGCCTCGCTCTAATACCTCTAAAGCCTTTTCATACTCACCAGCTTGCCGATACTGATCGCCCAAATCGCCAGTCTGAGTTTGAAGACCTAGAAGAAGATTAAGTTCTAATTGGAGTTCTCCAGATTCTTGAGCAGGTTCTAACCCTTTTTCTGCGGCTTCTATAGCAGCTTGATAATCACCAAGATCGCCATACGCATTACTGATACGGTTATAGCTGCTGGCAATACCCTGGTACGCTAGATCTCGTGAATCAGGATCGTTAGAAGCTAAAGCGTAAGGCAAACTGGTTTGATAAACTTCCAAAGCTTCTTGGCTAGCTTCTAAATCCTCTTTATATTTACCTTGAGCAACAAATATGCGGCCCTGTTTTTCATAGCTGAGACCAATAGCTTGATAAAGAGAATGAAGAGCGGAATTAGCTAGCTCGACTGATTGAGAGTCTTGCATTTCCTCAGCAAAACGTATAGTTCTTTTTGCTCTCTCTAACGTTTGTTTGGCAGAAGAGATGGCTTTATCAATTACTGCATGAGCTTGTTGAAAATCATCAGATTGAAATAATTCTGTAGCTTCAGCATAGCGATTATGAGTAATTGATAAATTTGCATGAGTAATTCCAATTTGAGCGTGAACTATTGCTATTTTCAAGCTTTTCGTATTTTGTTCAGCTTTTTGTAGGCTCTGGCTTGTTTTTATAGCCTGTTCAAAAGATTGAATCGCTGCTGTATGTTCTTTCTTATCACTATACGCCTGCCCTTGACTTGTATAAGTCCAAACCGACTGAGATTTTTCATAATCTCTAAAGCTATTCATTTCTACGGTTGAATAAATCTCAATTGCCTGCTGAGATGAATCAAGGGACTGCTTAAAATTGTCGTTTTCATAATGTACTGTACCTACAAAGCGATGAGTCAGCGCTTCTGCATACAGGCTTTTGCTTTCGCGACTAAGCTGTAGAGCTTCTTCTAAAACTTCAAAAGCTTTATCGGAATCTTCAAGACGAAAGTGAGCTAATCCAACCCAAGCAGTTGCTAAAGCACTGTAGTAACCACTGCGGCGAGCTTCATCTGACGATTGCGGTTCAGATTCCAGCAGAGCGATCGCTTCCTGTAACTGCTCTAATCCTGTTGCAAATGATTTTCGCTTAACATTTATAGCACCAATATCTGCCAAGACTGTGCCTCGCTCAATCGGCGTTCCTACCTCCTCGAAAATACGTTGAGATTCTTTTAACTTTGCCAGTATCAAATCAAAATTGTCATCCGGCTGGGCCATTGCTAGAATTCTCATCGCTTCCGCTTCACCCCGGCGATCGCCCAGTTCACGGTACAAAGCCACCGCTTGCTGACTTAGCTCCAGCCCTAGCTCGTCCTCACCCTGAAAGATGTAGACCTCTGCCAGCATCACCAGCGTAGCTGCTTCCCCATCTGGGTTATTACCCGCTTGCTCCAGCTCCAAAGCTCGCTGCAACGGGGCGATCGCCGCAGGCAAATAGCCCTGGTAGTAAAGCTGCCATCCCTTTCGGCGCAACGCTTCTGGGTGAGAAGCAATCACCTGATCGCTAGCCTCTTCTAAGCTTGCAGATATTAAATTTAGAGATTCATAAGACGGCTTTAGCAACGCCGGAGAAAATGACAAAACAGACGCCAGTATACCGAGAACAGAAATTTGTAAATGCATGACGTAGTGAGTAGATAAGGGAGGCTAAATCGAAACAACTCAACATCGCTAGTGCCTCAGCAGCACTAATCTATTGCCAGTCTCAGGACACCACATTTGATACATACCATTTCCTGCAAAGGAAAGTTGGCTTTGTCAACTACGGTAAATTCCTGAGACTGCTGCTTTAACCCCACATGCGTCTAGGACAATCTTGCTTATTCACTCCGCATTGATGAATAAGCGCATTTCCTTCAGAACCACGAGCAATTAAGCGATCGCTCAAGTCGCTATTTCTGGTACGCTGCTGACGCTTTAACCGCTGGAATGGATGAGGTTAACACCTCTATTGCAGATGTTCTAAGTTGCTTAGCCACACCAGTTCGCAAAATTTTTCAATACTATCAATAGGTTTACTATGACACCTCAAACACGTAACGCACTCTGGCCTCCCATCAATACACCTGCTGAGGCCAAGCAAGTAGCCAAACAAGGCTTTTGGGCGGCTGTTTGTGTCGCTACGCTTACTGCTATCTTCGCTTTAGTTGCGATCGCTCTGGGTGAGTCTATTCTCGATATGCCTATCGACGCTTGGTCTTTTGTTGACGTAGGAATTTTTATAGCGATTGCCCTCGGCATCCGCAAGCTTTCGCGGATTGCTGCCATTTTAGGCTTGATATTCTACGTGTTGGGCCAGATTTACATGTGGACTACGGTAGGTTTTCAACCCAATGGAATCCCTATCATGGCCATCTTGGTAATGGCATTCATTAACGGAATACGCGGCACCTTCGCCTACCATCGTCTACGGCAAAATAAGTAGTCAGTGCTTCGCGGCTTTTAGCTCATCTCTTCTTTCAAGCGCATAATCGCTAATTAGAAAATTTGCGACAAGCCGTCTACAACCCGTTACCGATGAGGATAAACGGTGCCCAATAATAGGGATGGCTAAGAGCACTATAAGTTTGTTGCAGCGTTCTATCTTCTTGAAAGCGAATAGTGATACCTGCCCGTTGCAAACCGAGCAAAGATTCGTTGCCAGTGATTAAAGCAAGCTGTGCTCGTTGGAGTGCTTCTGCCTTTGAGCGGTTTCCTTCACGCAGGGCGCTGTAGAAAGCATTCATGAGCACCTGAGTGCCACCATCGCTTACCTGCCACAATGAAGCCAGTACTGAGCGCGCACCCGCGCGCTGAAACTGATAGCCCAGCCCTAGAACTTCTTCACCGTCGCCTAGGATGCCACCTAGTCCCGTTTCACAGGCACTTAAAACAACTAAATCGACGTTATTAAGCTGCCAGTTCTTAATGGTATCAAGCGTAGGTGTATCCCCATTACCGAATACAATAAAAGACTCTTCTGGCTCGCCAGGAACGAAGGCAGCGTGAGTCGCCAAATGCAGTATGCTGTGCTCATTCATGATTGGTTGTAGCGTGCTAAGACTGAACTGCTCATCAATGAAGAGTCGAGTTGAAGGAATTGTCTCAGCTAAGATTTCAACTTCTTTACCAGCAAAAGGCAGACCAAAAAAGGCTGCACCTTCCTCATTCGGATGTGGATAGCTGAGATTTTCGTCAGAAAAAGCAGCGGCTAAGACGGTAGGTATTTGAGCTGGCTGAGTTTCAATATTCTGCAGGGAGCGAGCTGTGATGTTGTTAACGCGGTACTGCTCAATTAGCCACTGGCTACCACTGTGTAAAACCGACAATGGAATGTAGCGCAGCTGACCATCTGGAGAATAGATAATCGTGCTGACCTGAGCCTGCTCCAAATCGGGAACTATTGGTTCAATCAGCCAAGTATAAAGCTGCTGTGCCGGCCTAACTGCGTCGCTAATAGGAGAGAGCAGGGCTTGCCGTAAATCTAGAATTGCTTGATTTAACTCCTGACGGCTAACGTTAACTGTGCGACGTAGAGGAGGCGCATAGGGAGTTGTTAGAACCAGCTCTAGGCGATCGCCTAGAATCAGCGGATAGAGTATAGCCGCATCAAGCTGGGCTAGATTTTCTTGTAACGCGGTCAAATCTTCAAGATTCACGCTTTGCCGCCGAGTTGTAATACTCAGTTGTTCTATAAGCGTTTGCACGATCTCACTTTCGATAAAGTCATTGAATTGACTATTGATCTCTGTTTGCAGGGCTACAAGTGTTGCTAGCCGTTGCTGCTGAGCGACAGTTCGCTGCGCTAGCTCAATCTGCCGAAGCTGTGCCAGCTCTTGACCTACGGCGATCGCGCTTTGTTGAATGCTGTCATAGCGATCGAGAATCATCTGTTCTGGTCGTAAGACGATAAGATCGCGATTGCTACTAGAGACGCTGCGTAGATAGTCTCTCAATTCCTGTACCTTCAGCAGATCCAGAACTTGCTGCGCTTCTAAAACACGGTCCTGCTGCAACAGCAAATCAGCCAGAGCGCGATAGACTTCTTCAACGGTAGCCGTGTAAGCATCTTGTAGCTCTGATGAAAGTGGCTGGTTGTCCTGCCGAATACTTTCGTAAGTTGAAATCGCTTCTTTGAAAAAGAGAATGGCGAGTTCGGGCTGATTTTGCGCTGTCAGCAAAAAGCCAATACTGCTGAGGGTGGCACCCGCCCCAGCGCGATTACCCACCATTTCAAACCTGGCAAGGGCTTGCTGGTAGGTTTCAAACGCGGCTGTGGAGCGATTGAGTCGCTGATAAACTAAGCCCAGGTGATTGAGCGTAATGGCTTCTCCAGCCGTATCACCGATTTCGAGCTGAATAGCCAAAGCTTGTTCATAGACCGCTAAAGCATCTGTATAGTCTGCCTGAGAAATGTAGGCTAATCCCAAATTGGTCAGTGTAGCTGCCTCACCAGCGCGATCGCCGATGGCTTGCCGCAGGGTCAACGCTTGCTGATAAACCTCAATTGCTCGCTGAGACTGCCCTTGTAGATCATGAATCAAGCCAATATTGTTGAGCGTAATGGCTTCACCCCTGCGCTCGCCAATCTCTCGACGTAGGGCAAGAGCTTGCTGATAGGCACCTAGGGCACTTTCTAGCTCACCTAAAGCATGATAGACGCTGCCAACGCTGTTGAGGTTGTAGCCTTCAGCGGCGCGCTCGCCAATCGACTGACTAATCATGAGAGCCTGCTGGTAAAGCGAAAGAGCCGTTGCGTAGTTACTTTGGCTGTAGGCAACACTGCCTAGGTAGTTCAAAATATTAGCTTCACCGGGGCGATCGCCCACAGTTTGAGCAATTTCTAGGGCGCTTTGGTAGTACTGCTTTGCTTCTAAATATTGACCGCGATGCCAATAGACTAAGCCAATACTGCTCAAGGTCAGCCCTTCACCAATGCGATCGCCGATACTTCTGCGAATATCCAAAGCTTGTTGATAGTAAACCAGTGCCTGCTCATAGTCGCCTAAGCTGGCGTACACCGAACCGATGTTATTGACGGTTCTACCAGCACCTGGAAGGCTCCCTGTGACTTGCCAGATTGCTAAGGCATTTTGGTAAAACTCTAGGGCTTGAGCGTAGTTGCTTAGACTGCTGTAGACAGCGCCTAAGCTTAGCAAAATTCTGGCTTCAATGAGGCGATCGCTTATTTGGCGGCTGAGGGCCAAAGCGCGGATATTGAACTCTAACGCCTGAGCATATTCTCCAACTTGACCATAAACGATACCGATGTTGTTCAAGATGCGGGCGCGGCTTGATAAGTTCTCAGTTTGAACTTGGTTGATATCTAGCGCGGCTTCATGCTGTAAAAGTGCTTGCTGATAGTGACCTTGTCGGCGATAGACTACGCCGATGTGATCCAGCGTTTGGCTTTCAAGCTGTGGATCAGCTATCTCTTGACTAATATCTAAAGCCTTTTGATAAAACTCTAAGGCAGTTGGATAGTCACTGCGATTGTAGGCAATGACGCCAAGCTCACCGAGACTGTATCCCAAAAGTTCGCGATCGCCTGTCGATTCTGCAATCTCAACTGCTTGTTGGACGGTAGCTTCTGCTTCAGAAAAGCGACCCAGCGAACGATAAGTGAGTCCAAGGTTATAAATAAGTTGACCAAAGGGATAACTGTGAGGCTGCTGACTGGTTTGATAGAGGCTAATGGCTGCTTGATAAATCCTAACAGCTGCTTCTAGCTGACCTGCTCTAAATAAAGCATTACCTTCTCGATAGAGATTATTGAGTTCAGTGACTGCATCGGTGCGTTCTATTTCTGTATTGGCATAGGCAGGCCCTTGAACCAATAAACAGCCAACAAGGTAAAAAATGAAGCAACCGTAGAGGAACTTCTGGTTTTGGAAGAGGCATGAACTAAGCCATCTCATCGACTTCCTCCCGGGGGCCTTGGAAATGGAGGGGCTACACTAGGACTACCAAAGCCTCCTCCACTTGGACGAGGAGTGGATGGAGATGAATTGCTATCGTCAACCATCTCTGCTTCAGCCGGTTCACTTGGCTCGGTCGAATTCAGTCCAGCCGCTTTACTGCCTTTGTTAGAAGCGACTGGACTGAATTCA
>JAAHIC010000206.1 GCA_010671965.1 Leptolyngbya sp. SIO4C5 | reverse complement strand
TCGGTGCGGGGCAACGGGCCGGCGGATGTCTTTCAAATTCCAGGCGCGAAGGGAACGCTGGGATTTATCAGTCAAATGTCAGAGTGTTTCTGCGATCGCTGCAACCGGATGCGGCTGTCAGCCGATGGCTGGCTGCGACCCTGTCTGCTGAACGAAATCGGCCAGGTCAATTTGCGATCGCTGCTGCGAGCAGGCGTAGACTTGACCGAGATCCGCGATCGGGTGGCTCAGCTGGTTGAAATCAAACCTGAGATCAACTATAAACAGCGCGAATCAGGCACAGCAGGCAGCTACAGCCGCACGATGTCGCAGATTGGCGGCTGAGCGGCAGCCTATTGGGTAAAGCTTAATCTTTCGATCGCTTGAGTAAGCTACCTAGCGCCAAGGCTACCATACTGCCCAAGAGCATAGTGGGCTCTGGAACAGCGGTCGGCTCCGAAATTTGAACTTCACCAATCCCTACAGGCAAAGAAAATTGATTGGAAGAACTGGTAGAAAATTCAGAAACAATATTGCCATCGCTGTCAAATATGATGCTGTCAAATGCCTGTGTAGTTGCTTCAAAGCTGGTGGCGCTCCAGGTCGTTCCGTCTACAGAAAGCAGCAGAGTTTCGTTGCCAAAGATTGTGCTCGTCACAATGCTGGTGAAGCCGTCACTTATGTCTTCTTCAACCCTTGTTATGTCAACTGGTAGCGTTTGTTCTGCCTCAAAGAAAATAGCGTCTAGGCGCTGCTGGGAAAAGCTGAACTGAGGAACATGCGTCAGATCGTTTTCAGTGAGCAAAAAAGTCTCATACAAACCCTCTTGTGCAAAGCTAAAAGAGAAGCTGGCCTCAGATAGATCAGTTAAGGGAATCTTTTCTAAATCTCCCTCTAAAAAGATCTGATCATCAAAGGTTAGAATACCTTGCCCCCTACCGCCGTCAATCGTCGGTATCAGCTCAAACCCAAAGCTTATTTCTGCTGCTTGAGCTGTAGCCGAGCCAATGCCCAAAACTGCTAACGGAAGGCTGGCTACAAAAGCAAACTGCATGAAGTTCATAACTCTCAATTGTTTTATGACTATGTGGCCCTCACAGAGAGGACATTTGTTAGCCATATCCTAAAAAATAGAGCATCACAGCTTTATGAAGTTACTGTGTAATAATCATCTGAACTTTATGAAGCCGAGCTTTTAGGCTGTCATTATCTACAGCTATGGTTGAGGAAATTAAACAGCAGCTTGCCGGTTACTACAGCAGCCGGAGCGGCACTTACGACACCGAGAGCGACTTTCACCCCCGCTTGGCTCAGCATTTGGTGGCGCAGGCTAACCCTCAACCAGGTCAGCAGGTAGTGGATATGGCGACGGGGACAGGGCTAGTGGCGATCGCCGTGGCTAGCCGAGTTGGCCCACAGGGATTTGTCCTGGGTCTAGACTTTGCTGAAGATATGATTCAGCAGGCCCAGCGGAAAAAAAAGACTTTAAATCTGCAAAATATCGAATTTCGTTTAGCCGATGTCGAAACGGTTAGCCTGCCAGCGGCGGCTTTTGATCAGGTGTTGTGCTGTTCGGCGCTGGTGCTGCTCAGCGATATTCCGGCGGCCCTAAAGCACTGGCAGAGGCTGCTCAAACCTGGTGGTTGTTTAGCCGTGAACGGCTTTTCCGAGTATGCCTTTGTCGCCAGTATGGTGATGAACCGGGTAGCAGCTCGCTATGGCGTGACTCTCAGGGCTTGGAATCACCCCACAGGCACCCCAGAGCGCTTTCGCCGGCTGCTAGAAACCGCCGGCTTTACCGATATTCAAATCACGGCTAAGCAGTTTGGTGGCTATTTGAGCCTAGCCGATCTAAAAAAATGGTGGCGCTTGCCCAGCGATCGCCCCAATCCCTTCGATCGCCCCCTGCTAGCCCTGTCTGAAACCCAACTTCAGCAGCTCCAGCAAGAATA
Source organism: Leptolyngbya sp. SIO4C5 (assembly GCA_010671965.1). GTDB lineage: Bacteria > Cyanobacteriota > Cyanobacteriia > Phormidesmidales > Phormidesmidaceae > Sphaerothrix > Sphaerothrix gracilis. The sequence continues at coordinate 5,481 of JAAHIC010000206.1, read as the reverse complement.
TTTTGCCGAACTTGAGGCGATCGCTACGCCCCAGGGCGTTTGGAACGACATTACGGCCTATACGGCGCTTTGCCATAAGTCAGACACGCATTTAAAAGAACACTCCCCGGACTGACGGATCCGGGGAGCATCAAGAAAACTTTAAATCTGCGCGGTAAGAATTTTTCGGGGTGCCAGAGCTAGCTGTGAGAAAACTTCAGTGGGTTGAGCTGAAGCTTAAGCCTGACGAGAATAGTACTCAACCACGAGCAGTTCATTGATATTAAGCGCAATCCATTCGCGCTCGATGAGACTGTTGACTTTGCCTGTCAGCTTGCTCTTATCAAACTCTAAGTGGCTAGGCAGGTTAGCTAGACCCGGAAACTCCAGATTGGCTTCAACCAGCTTACGAGAGTTGTCCTTGTCCCTCACGCTCACAACGTCGCCAGGGCGGCACTGATAGCTAGGAATGCTCAGCACTTTGCCGTTGATGGTGACGTGTCCGTGATTGACCAACTGACGAGCTGCGGGAATGGTCGGAGCCATGCCTAGACGGAAAACGGTGTTGTCTAACCGCATTTCTAGGAGCTGTAGAATCACCTGTCCGGTGGAACCACCTGCTCGACGGGCTTTTTTCACGTAGCGTAGAAGCTGTTTTTCAGTCAAACCGTAGTTAAACCGCAGCTTTTGCTTCTCTTCCAGCCGAATGGCATATTCAGACTTTTTCTTGCGAGCCTGACCATGCTGTCCGGGGGGATAAGCCTTCCGAGGGGACTTGCGGGTCAGTCCTGGCAGTTCTCCCAGTCGGCGTACAACCCTGAGGCGAGGGCCTCTATATCGCGCCATGTAGCTTTCTCTCCGTTAAATTCTTTCCAAAGTCACCATTATACACTAGCTGCTAGAGCTTAAACATTAGCCCGATTGACAAAACCCGAAAAACCGAGTTCATTGACTCGGTTCCAGGTATAGACCTCGTCCCGAAACTGCCTCCACTGCTGGTAAACAGATTTGAAAGTGGCGTCACTGCTGGCGTTTTCTTCATAAAGCTCAAAAGCGGCCTGCTCCGCTGCCGTCATAATCTCGCGGCTGTAGGCCACTAGCTGCGTACCCCCTTCTAGCAGACGCTGCAGGGCAGCCCCGTTGAGAGCGTCGTACTGGGCCAACATGTTTAAATTGGCTTCGTAAGTGGCTGTTTTCAAGACCTCCTGATACTCACCGGGGAGCTGATTCCACTGGTCTAGGTTGACTTGGAGTTCCAGCGTTGCCCCCGGTTCCCACCAGCCTGGGTAATAGTAAAACTGAGCGGCTTCGTTGAGGCCCAGCTTTTCATCATCGTAGGGGCCGACCCACTCCGCCGCGTCGATCGCGCCCCGATCGAGAGCCAAGAAAATTTCGCCCCCCGGCAGCACCTGCACGTTGACGCCAAGGCGCGCCATCACTTCGCCTCCTAGTCCCGGAATGCGCATTTTGAGTCCTTGCAGGTCTTCAGTTGTCAGAATTTCCCGCTTAAACCAGCCGCCCATTTGGGTGCCCGTATTGCCTGCCGGAAAGCTGATGACGTTGAAGTCGGCATAGAGCTGGTGCATGGCGTCTAGGCCGCCGCCGTGATAAAGCCAGGCGTTTTGCTGCTGGGCATTGAGGCCGAAGGGAACGGTGGTGCCAAAAGCCAAGGCGGGATTTTTACCGACGTAGTAGTAGCTGGCGGTGTGACCGCATTCAACGGTACCGGCCTGCACCGCGTCGAGTACCTGTAGCCCTGGCACAATTTCGCCAGCGGCGAACGGTTCGAGGACGAACTTACCGCCTGTCATCTGGCTGACGCGATCGCCAATGGTTTGCGCGCCGCCGAAGATCGTATCGAGGGACTGCGGCCAGCTCGTAGCCATGCGCCAGCGGACAGTCGGCAAGGCTGCGGTGGCCGAGTCTGACTGAGCTGAAGTGGAATCTCCGGCCCGGTTACAGGCAGCCAGGGCTGTGGCAGTCCCCGCACTGACGGCGGCATAGTTGATTAGCTGTCTGCGCTTCATGACTCTTGCTAAATTTCTGAGGATTTTCTGGGTATCTGATGACACATTTAAGCATTAGGGCTTTGAGGCGCAGCGATCGCGGTAAAAATCTTAGCGAACGGGTTTACTGGCGATACTGCTGCTCAGCCTGGGCGATCGCCTGATAGGTTGTCTCTAGGGCATCCACCTCAACCGAGACGGAGTTAAGGCCCAGTTCCACCCAGCGCTCTAGCATTTCCGGATACCGTACCGGGGCTTGACCGCAAATAGAGCAGGGTAGCTTTAGCTGCTGGGCCTGTTGAATTAGCTGGGCGATCGCCGCTAGGACTGCCGGATGAGACTCTGTGTAGGCACTGGCAAATTCTGGGCGATCGCGATCGATCCCCAGCAGAAGCTGAGTCAGATCGTTGGTGCCGAGCGTGATGCCGCTGACCCCTGCTTGCACGTAGCTGGGGAGCAAAAAAAGAACTGAAGGCACCTCTGCCATGATCCAAAGCTGGAACTGCGCCTGTTGCCAAAGCTGAATCTGCTCGCAGCGCTGACGGCAAAACTTGAATTCCTCTACTGTGCGCACAAACGGCAGCAGCAGTTGGATGTTGCTTAGTCCGCTCTGGTAGACCTGCTGAATGGCCCGGATCTCCAGATCAAACAAATCTGGGTAGAGCTGATAGCTGAAAGCACCCCGCACCCCCACCATCGGATTGCGCTCTACGGGGGGACTCCCTTTCAGGTCTTGAAACTCATGGGAGCGTAAGTCTAAGGCGCGATAGCGTACGGGGCGCGGAAATAGCGCCTCCGCAAACAGGCGCAGACGGTTGGCGAGGCGTGTCGTCAGTTCCTCCTGCCGATTGCGCTGCAGCCAATAGTGGGGATGCTGATGCTCTAGCAGCGGCAGCAGCATCAGCTCTGAGCGCAGTAAGCCAATACCGCTGACGGGCACAGCTATCTGCTGGAGCTGTTTGAGACTGGCGGGCTGACTGAGATTGACCATTAGATCGGTCTGGAGCTGTCTGTCTATCGGGGGTGGCTGCTCTGCCCCGGTCGGGCGGCTGGCGATCGCTGGCGGAAAGGCGGTTTTGGAAACCAGGCCGCGATCGCCATCAATCCAGACCTCCTCATCCGCACTCAGCTGCTGTGTGGCCTGAGCTACCCCTACCACGGCTGGGATGCCCAGTTCGCGGGCCAAGATGGCCGCATGGGACGTGAGGCCCCCTTGCTCCGTGATGATCCCGGCTACCTGCTGCAGGGCGGGGACCCAGTCGGGTAAGAGCTGGGCCGTAACCACAATCCGCCCCCTCAGGGTTGCCAGAGCTGGCGATCGCAAAATAACGGTTTTGCCATTGGCCTGACCGGGTGCGGCTGCCAGTCCGGTGAGCAAAGTCGATCCTGTCAGAGGTGATGAGCGAGGCGGGTCGAGGGCTGACGGTGAGAGCCGGGTTTGAGCTTGTCCCTGAGCGATGTAGGGCTTATCGGTGGGGGCCGCAATCAGCCACTCGATCTCCCAGGCTGACCCCAAGACCGTCTTAACTTTACGGGCCAGTCGCATCAGGTCGTCAAGCTGCTCTTCGCTGAGTTCTGGGGCCGTCTCGGTTTCTGGTAGCCACTGAGTTGTGACACAGCTAGCGGACGGCTGGGACGGCTGGGCTACGGTATGACGCAGGAACTGCTGCCCCGGCTGCCAGCCCTTGAGCTGTCCCTGTTCGATTTGATAGCGCGTTGGCACCGCCTCTCCCTGGGACAGCGCTGTACCCAGTCCTGACACCGCCCAGATCTGGGCCTGCTGGTTGATGAGCTGTAACCGCCCAGAAAAGCTGGCGGCCAGCAATGGCTGTATCAGAATGGTCAGACGAATATCAGGAATCTGAATTTGCGATCGCTGCCAATAAAAGAGGCTTTGGGCCGTAAACAGTTTGGCCCAGACCGCTCTCAGACCAGCGCTCAGGGCTTCTGGGGTGGCCCAGCAGGTTTGCGCCGGTAGCAGCCCGCCCAAATGGTTGAAGCCAACGGGTATGATCCCCTGGCCTAGACTCACTGACGGTCTCAGAATCAAAGCCCTATCAGCTAGCTGCTCTATCAGGGGCTGACCAGACCAACCGAAAGGGGTCGCCTGCATCGCCTGCTGGATGCGCTGAGCTACCTCCTGAAGCTGCTGAGCATCTTGAAGATTGAGGTGCAGTGAGGAGGTGAAAAGGTCAGCTAGAAAGGGTTCTAACCGGCTAGTCGCTTCAATAAATTGCTGAAAGCTAGAATGCATGACCACCCAGCCTGGCGCTACGGGGTAGCCGCGCTGGACTAAGAGGCTAAGGTAAAAGACTTTATCACCGACAAGAAAACGCTCATCCGGAGACAGGTGATTGAGTTGGCGAAGTTGAATTTCCAAGCTGACACCTCAGCAGCTTTCGCGTCCCTGTCCCTAGTGTTGCACTCCAGCTAGACGGTCGGCGGCGCGATCGCCCTAACCGATCTGCCCCCTACCAGCTCCAACATGTCAGGCGAGAGCCGCCCGTATCAAGTCGCAAATCTATTTAGCAGTTTAAGGCAGGGCTGGCCTGAACCCGGTCAGGAGTTTTGTGCGGCCTCAGTCAAATACACCTGGGTCACATAGCGCAACTCAACCCGATCGCGATCGCCTGCAAACTGCTCGTACAGATGCTTCAAATCGGTCACAAGCTGCTGATAGGCTTCCCCCTGCTGCGGCACATAGGAGGAACTGCGGCAGCGTCCTAACAAAGCGGCTAGGTTCAGGCTTTGGTGATAGGCATAGGAATGGTGTCTCAGCCCGCCGAATAGAGGACTGGCTGTCACCTGGTCAAGGGCGCGGCGGTGTTCCTGGTTGGGATAGCGATTGCCGGTTGCCTGTCGCACTAGCTGACTGTAGGCTGCCGTAAACTCATCGGCTTCATCGCGGTCGTTCCAAATCAGCGCTAATCTGCCAGCAGGTTGCAAAATTCGCTGAAACTCCCGCAGGCTGGCCTCAGGATGAAACCAGTGAAATGACTGAAAGCAGGTGACTAAATCCACGGAATGGCTGGGTAAGCCAGTTGCTTCGGCTGTAGCCCCTTGATAAGTCACCTGGGCATGGGGAGGCGCTGCCTGTCGCATAGCCGCATTCGGCTCAAGGGCAATGACCTGCGCCCCTGACTCAGCCAGCAGTCTAGCGGAAATACCTGTGCCCGCGCCGATGTCAGCGACCCGCAGTGGCTGAGCTAAACCCTGCAGAATCTCAGCGATCGCAGCCGCAGGATAGCTGGGGCGGTAGCGGCCATAGTCATCAGCACGCTGAGAAAACCTGTCTAAAGGATTTTGCTGATAGAGCGGTGGCGCCGACGGCTCTGGAGCCGAAAAGCTGGTCATAAGCGTGACCTGACACGATTAGCGTTTTGCAGCAGGAAGAAACCAATCAAAATTGTCCAGACGCTGCCAAACTGCGTTACGCCCAAAACCGAAAGTACGCCGATTACAATCGCTGTCCAGCCAAAAAACTGACCTACACGAC
>JAAHIC010000205.1 GCA_010671965.1 Leptolyngbya sp. SIO4C5 | reverse complement strand
ACGGTGCGGTGGGTAGATGTGCCCTGGGCTGATATGCAGCGGAAAATTCTAACTGCCGTGTCGGCAGGTACCGCGCCGGATGTGGTCAATCTCAACCCAGATTTTGCCTCTCAGCTTGCCAGTAAGAACGCCTGGCTGCCGCTGGACGATCGCATCTCTGAGGCCGATAAGCAGACTTACTTACCCAAGATCTGGCAGGCCAGTACCTTAGATGATCTCAGCTTTGGTATTCCCTGGTACCTGACCACGCGGATCACTTTGTACAACCAGGATTTATTTGAGCAAGCAGGTATCGATCAGCCCCCCAGTACCTACGCGGAACTGGCAGAAGTTGCCCAACAGGTTAAGGATGAAACCGGCAAGTATGCCTTTTTCGTCACCTTTGTGCCTGAAGATGCGGCTGACGTGCTGCAGTCGTTTATTCAAATGGGGGTGCCTCTAGTCGATCAGCAAGGACAGGCGGCCTTTGATACGCCTGCTGGGCGCGCCGTCTTTCAATACTGGACTGATCTCTACCAGCAGGAGTTACTACCCCGCGAAGTGCTCACCCAGGGACATCGACGGGGGATTGAACTCTATCAGGCTGGCGAAACCGCTATTTTGACCTCTGGCGGCGAATTTTTAGACTCCATCGCCACCAATGCGCCTGAAATTGCTCAGGTGACGGCCAGCGCGCCTCAAATTACGGGAGAAACGGGCAAAAAGAACGTAGCCGTGATGAATTTGGTTATTCCTCGCGCCACCGATCAGCCGGAGGCCGCGCTAGAGTTTGCTCTGTACGTGACGAATGATGCCAATCAGCTAGCCTTTGCTAAAGCCGCCAATGTGCTGCCCTCTACGGTAGCTGCGCTAGAAGATAGCTACTTCACCGAACTACCGGCTGAGGCGAGTCCGGTTGAGGCCGCTAAAGTTGTCAGCGCCGGCCAAATGGAGGATGCCGAAGTCCTGATTCCGGCAATGGCAGATATTAAAACCCTGCAGAAGATTATTTACAACAACCTGCAGGCTGCCATGCTGGGCCAAAAAGAGGTTGATCAGGCGGTGACAGATGCCGCCGCTGAGTGGAATAACAGCCGCTAGACTCGGATTGTTACTGGCTTGACTGAGGTTGAGGCAATAGCGGTTTGACGCACTGACAAACTCCTGGCTGGCAGTGCGTATAGGCCGCTATTTCTCCTGGGCGCGGATTACTGTAGATTGTCAACCCAGGCTCGCAGACCGCTATTCGCTAGCATCTGGACAATGTCATCAGCGGTTGCCTGGTCTTCAAAAGCCCCTGCCTGCATCATGACTCGATCCTGATAGCGAACCCGAAAGGCATCTGGTACCAGCGATCGCACCTGAGCCTGGGTAGCGGCATCAGTGGCCTCGACAATCACCCGGTAGTACAGGCCCAATGCTGTGGCTCGCGAGGGCGGCGGCGGCGGGTCAGCAGCGCTGCCCCCTGGCTCCGCCGAAACGAACACGTAGGGAACGCTACCGCCGCTGCCAACGGGGATATCAGGGCCGGGGACTAGCAGCAAATCGCTATTAGGTACCGCTGGTAAACGGGCCAAATCGGTTGGTAGAACGGGTGGCTCCGCTGCTGTGGGTTCGGGCGCTGCGGGTTCAGGCGCTGCGGCTGGCGGAATTACGGCCAGTTCAATCACGTCGGGCTGGGTTGCCGGGGGCACTGCTGTGGCGGCGTCAGCCGGGGGGACGGCAGGCAACTCGGCTTCAGGCTGAGGAACAGCCCCTTTTTGACCCAAACGCGCAAAGATCCGCTCCCAGTCGGGCTGAGCATCGATGGTCACTGGAATTTCGGTCAGCTCATTGGCGCTAGCCGGGATGACGGTAATGTCAATGCCCGCGGCGGTGTCAGTGGCTGAATCGCTCACAGGTATCACCACCGGAATTTCAATAGCGGGTTCGGTAGCTGGCACTGCGGGCTGAGACGCTACGGTTGCCGGCGTCATTGCGGGCTGTGTGACTGGGGTGACTTCAAGGGCAGCAGTCGTACCGTTGTCGGTTTCAGGGGCGGTTTCAGATAACGTATCGGCTGGCGACGCAGCGGTCAGAGCAATGTCTATTCTGGGGCCTAGCAGAGAGGCTTCTATGAGCGTCGGCTCTGAGGTCGAAACGGCGGGTTTAGCTGCAGGCTGACGACTAGGAGCCGTGACGGCTGCAGTTGGGGAGTTGCCTATGGCAGAGCCAATAGCAATAGGCAGTGAGGCGTCAGATGAATCGGTGGCTGTTGCGAGCGTTTCTGGTTCAGGGGCGATCGCCTCAGGTTGGGACGCTGCTGGGATTTCAGCAGTCCCTCCAATCGCCTCTATTGCGGCACCTGGGCTAGGCAAGGTTGCGGCTGTGTCTGCGGGGAAAGTAGTTTGCTGATTTTCGGGCTGGGGCAAACGAGTGGCTGCCGGATCGGGGCTGGGAGTTGGCGGCGCGGCTGGTTGCGATGGGGATACGGCTGGTGCTTCTGGCCGGACCGAGAGAGGGCTGGCGGCAGCGGCGCGGCTAGCCGGTGGCGGGGATGAAGCTGGCTCAACAGGGACGCGGGCGGTCACCAACGCAGCCGAGCGGCCAAACTCAACCAGTCCGTTGCGGCGGTTTTGGGAAATGTCGTTATTTTGTAAAACAGGCTGCGCCCCGGCCAGTAGAACTAAGCCTTCTTGATTGCGGATAATCTGGTTGCCAATGATCTGCGGTACGGCATTCTGCGAAACGGTGATGCCTGCCCCCGTTTCCTCGAAGCGGTTATTGTGAATTTCAGCTTCGTTTTCGCCATGAATGATCAGACCGGCGATCGCATTGCGATAGAAATAGTTACCGCGGATCACGGGTGCTCCCGCTCCTGCCAAAAAGATGCCCGCCTGACCGCTACCAGAAAAAACATTTTCCAGAATGACGGGACTGCCAGATTCAATCCACAGACCATGCCCTTGGCTGCTGGGATTGGAGACCGTCACATGCGCTAGGCCAGCGCGATCGGCGGCCACAACTGCCACATTCTGTCGCCCTAGGCTGGGGCTGCTAAACTGGCCACCTCCCTGAATGACCGCCGTGTGTCCAGATGAGCCAGGAGAACCCTGAATCGTGACGCCAGGTTTGAGCCGTAGCGGGAAAGTTTCGCCTGAGGCCTGATTGTATAGTCCGGGCGCTAGCAAAATAATCGTGTTGGGCTGGGCTACCTGCAGCGCATAGGCGATAGTTTGCAAGGGTCGTCTTTGGCCCCCGGAACCTTGAGTATCACTACCGGCTGTCGGGTTGATGTGTAGCACCTGATAGGGATTGGCTTGGCGCGGCTGAGGCTGAGTCGGACTAGCGCCGGGCTGGGCTTGAGCCGTCAGACTTTCAGCTTGAGCGATCGCCTGAGGCTGCAGAAGTCCCCACGTGAAACTTAGCAGAAATAGGTGAGTCAGAAATCTTTGAGGTGTAGCCATTATGACAACAGTTGTCGCGTCGGGATTTCGACAAATTAATATCTCAGATACTCCCGCCTGAATCCTAAATGTTAAAGAAGTTAACTAAATCCCTCCTGGCCAGCAGCCTGATGGTCACCTTGAAAGGTCGGCAAGCCCTACCATTGAAAGATCTTTCTCCCTGTTTCGGACTGATAGGATGAAGGCAACCGATTAGGCTAGAAGCGCCCTCATGGATACTTTCTCGGCTAGCAGCGAGCTAAACGAAAGCATTTCTAAAAATCAGGCGGCGATCTATCGAATTTTAGATGCCAATCTCGATCGCGCCCGTGAAGGTCTGAGAATTGTAGAAGAATGGTGTCGTTTTGGGTTGAACCAGACGGAAACAACTCAGCAGCTCAAGCAGTTACGCCAGCGCCTAGCAGCTTGGCACACCTCTGAAATTCGCGCCGCCCGCAATACGCCGACCGATCCTGGCACCCGCCTCAGCCATCCCCAGGAAGAAGTTCGAGCCGATTTACAGCAGGTGTTGCAGGCCAACTTTTGCCGCACCCAGGAAGCGCTGCGAGTTTTGGAAGAGTACGGCAAGCTGATTGACCCCAAAATGGGAGCCGACTGCAAGCAAATGCGCTATCAGGTGTATACGCTGGAGAGCTATTTAGCGGGCTATCAGCGCCATCAGCGACTGCGACAGGCCCAGTCTTATCTGGTCACATCGCCCCATGAGCACCTGCTAGAAGTGGTCGAGGCAGCTCTGGCAGGAGGACTTGAAATTGTGCAGTATCGAGAAAAGGCGCTAGACGACAGCGATCGCTTAGAAGTGGCGAAGACGCTGAGAGATCTTTGCCATCACTATGGGGCGTTATTCATCGTCAATGACCGGATTGACTTAGCCCTGGCGGCTGAGGCCGATGGTGTCCACCTCGGCCAGCAGGATCTCTCTCCCGCCTTTGCTAGACAGCTACTGGGAGATCAGCGGATCATTGGCTGCTCCACCACCAATCTCGATGAGATGGAGCGCGCGATCGCCGCTGGAGCCGACTACATTGGCGTTGGCCCCGTCTATGCCACACCGACTAAGCCTAATAAGCCTGCTGCAGGTTTAGACTACGTTAGACAGGCTGCAGCCCAGGCCACTGTGCCCTGGTTTGCTATCGGCGGCATCAATGCCGACAATCTTGATGAAGTTCTAGATGCGGGGGCCGAGCGCGTAGCCGTGGTTAGGGCCATCATGGCGGCAGAGCAGCCAACGCTCATGACCCAGTATTTTGTGGCCCAGCTACATCACCGCCAAACGCTGAAAACGCTATCGCAAACGACCGCCTAGACCATGCCCAACTCTGCCCAGAATCAGTCAATTCAGCTTCAGGTCAATGGAGAAGACAAACATTGTCCTCCCCAAACCAGCCTCCCAGCGCTGTTAGAGCAGCTCGGGCTTAATCCTCGCCTGGTAGCGGTTGAATATAATGGCGAAATTCTGCACCGCCAGTTTTGGTCAACCACTCAAATGCAAAATGGCGATCGCTTAGAAGTTGTTACGATTGTTGGGGGTGGATAAGCAGCGCCATGCTCAGCCGTCTACGTGACAATCTTGTTGAGAATAGAGGACGGTAATCCCCCCAAATTACCGCCCCAGCGCTGTCTAAGCTAGCTTTAAGAAACGTTACATTGGAAATAAGCTGCTCTGCGTTAGACATGTATTCCCGCCCAATTTAGAACCCACCTGTTAAAAAGTTTGATTGCAAGGTAATTTGTTATGTCCAAGCTGACGAAGTTTGTAAAACCCGTTTTGAAGTCGCTGTTAGTGCTCAGCCTCATTGCTGCCCTAGTCCTAGGTCAGGCAGGGAGTGCTCTAGCCGCGAGAGGCGGCGGTCGTATCGGCGGCGGTAGCTTTAGAGCACCCAGTCGCCCTTACGCTCCACCCAGCCGCACCTATCGTGGCCCTTCCGGCGGCGGATATTATCCGGGTGGGGGATTTGGTTTTCCCTTCCTGTTCCCCATTTTTGGCATTGGCGGCGGTTTTGGCGGACTGTTCACCATTCTGCTGTTTGTGGCGATCGCTAACTTCTTAGTTCGCAGCTTCCGCAACGCTAGCGAGTCCTCTAGCTATGAGGAAGCAACTAACCCTACGGTTTCTGTAGCCCGGGTTCAGGTGGGACTGCTAGCTGATGCCAGGGAACTCCAGGCCGATCTCAACCGCATGGCCGAGATGGCTGATACAGGTTCTAGCGCTGGGCTGACTCAGGTTTTGCAAGAGGCTACCCTCTCTCTGCTGCGTCACCCCGAATACTGGGCCTATGCCGCTGCTGAAGACAAGCAGACTCGCCTGCTCTCCGCTGAGCAAGAGTTCAACCGCTTTGCCCTCACTGAGCGCAGCAAATTTACTGGCGAAACCCTTTCCAACGTCAACAATCAGCTGCGGCAAGCTGATAAGCCAGCGACCCTACCAGGGCAAGACTCTGCCGATATTGCCCTCTCAGAAGGTCCCGGAGAGTATATTGTGGCGACTTTATTAGTAGGCGTTCAGGGAGATCTGTCCATTCCCAAAGTCAGCAGCACCCAAGATCTAAGGCAGGCACTTAATCAGATCGGCGCGATCTCACAGGAAAAGCTGCTGGCTGTCGAAGTGCTGTGGACACCTCAGGCTTCAGGCGAGACGCTGACCGCTGACGAGCTTGTAGCCGAATATCCCAACTTAAAGCTGATCTAATCCGCAAGTTCTGATAGCTCAAAAGCGCGAAGGAGTCACCGACAGGTGGCTTCTTTGTTTTTTTGCCGAATTCGGCAAAAAACTCGGTAACTTGTGATCATTTTGGGTTAGTCTCGTGCTACAACAAACCGCAGAACTCCTAAACCGAAGGCTGATAGAGGAATACAGGGTAATGTTGCTAGTACTGCTAACTCGAATCTTGCTGTGGGCAGCCGTCGGCTTAATCATCTGGTACGTTCTACTCAAATTTATTCCTAGAAACTATCTCACCTGGTTTGGAGGACTGATCTTCTTAGCGCTCTTGGTTCTGTCGTTTGTGGAGACAGACGATCCCACTGTTGCTATCATCTGGAACATCATTTCTTTTCCGCTCAAACCGCTGGGTGCTGCAATTACCCTGATGGCTGTAGCTTTGAGTCAGGGGGTCAAGAAGGTGAGCGGCAATCAGGTCGCGTTGGCATTAACAATTTTGCTGATCGCCAGTATGCCGCTGGTGGCTCGCTTTCTAGTCGGGCAGGCTGAGCAGTCGGTGCAGGAAGCCTTTCAGGATCGGCGAACGCTGTGTGAAGATATCTGTCCGGCGGATATTCCTGAAGTTGCCGACCTCAATGACGTCATTGCCATTGTTGTTTTAGGCGATAGCGCTGATACGGTCAACCAGGCTGGTGACTTTCCTAGCCAGTTAGACAATGAGCGGCCTTTTAACGTGGGACTAGTGCCTCGGCTAATTTATGGAACTGAGCTTTATCGTGACCTGCGCAATCGCGGCGTTTTACCCTTCTTCATTGTGACAGCCGGATCGCGTTCTGGAAACGGGGATGAAAGAGCCGAAAAAGACCAGGCGATTCGGCAACTGCTGACTAACAACGGTGTGCCCCCCGATTTAATCCGAATTGAAAATTCCGGCAGCAACGTGCGGGCTAGCGCCGAAGATGTTCGAGAGTTTTTACGGGAACGGGAGCTGTTTGACGCCACAGATAATCCCAGACCTCAAGATAACCGCGTTATTGTGATAGCCCCGGCGCTGACGATGCGACGTGTTGGTCTAACTTTTGAAAACATAGGCTTGCAGGTTGTCGCCCGTCCAACAGATTTCTATATTTCTGAAGAGGGCCGCAGTGGCGATCTAGCGGCTCGCCTGCAGGATATTATTCCTAGCGTCGAGGCGCTGCGACTGACAACGCTTTATTGGGAAGAGTTTTTATCCTCGATTTACTATTTCCTCCGTGACTGGCTACCGCCCTTTGATGTCAGCTGGGGCGAACTGGTTGAGGTTTAAGCCGCCGCTATCAAAACGGCTGACGGCCAAATTCGTCTAGA
>JAAHIC010000204.1 GCA_010671965.1 Leptolyngbya sp. SIO4C5 | reverse complement strand
TTGAAGGCGAATGGTTAGAGGAACTGCTGCTTGACGTTCAAACTTCAAGCAGCAGTTCCTCTAACCATTCGCCTTCAATCTTTGCCTGCAACCGTAACTGCTGCAATCGAATTTGCTTTTCATCAATCAGGTTATGTCTATGAGCCAGTAAATGATCGACTTCATCTAGCAAAAAGCTCAGGGATGAATCTGTCTGAGCCTGTTCTAAAATTGCCGATAGCTGATCCGCTTCGGCCTCACTGAGTTCTGGCCGCACCGCAATTTGACAGTAGGTTTCAATCGTTGCTCGATACTGCACCGCAGCGGCTGCAAGTGCTTTTGATGATTTCATCAACTCTCCCTCAATGACCACAAGACTCCACCGCAAAGGCGCGATCGCGAAACCACAGACAGATCGCTAGCCTCTATCGGCAAGTCACTAAATGTTTAGTGGTTTAGCGCCGCGAATCGTGACAGCCTTTTTATAAAGATTCTATGAGGTTATGTGAGTTTTAGGGTGAGGGTTAGCGGCATAGGAGATCTCCACAATGGACTGTTCTCGCCATCGCTAAAAACCTAAATCAGCTTTGGCAGATTCAGCCGCCTTGAACACGGCAGCTGAGGGCATTTCTTCCCAAGCCGTATCGCCAATTTCGGCATAGAAGGTTTGGTCATAGGGACGAGTGCGCACCACCACGGGCATGGGTACTGCATGGCCCAAAATCAGGGCCTGCTGCTTCGAGTCCAGCTTGGCCAGCACCGATCGCAGGCTCTGCCCGCCTGATACCCCAGTGAAAATGGCGTCAATATCCTTCTCGTCATTCAGCAGCGCCGTAATCCGCGTACCCACCTGAGACATAACTTCGTTATCAATCCCAGATGGGCGCTGATCTACCACCAGCAGGGTCACAAAGTATTTGCGCATTTCGCGGGCAATAATGCCGAAGATAGTTTGCTTAGCCGTGGCCGGATCGAGAAAGCGGTGAGCCTCCTCAATGGTGATCATGAGCTGCCGGGGGCGATCGCTGGGATTTTTGGTCTGCAAAAAGCGATCGGCTTTGCGCACATAGCTGGCGTGGATACGACGGGCAATGACATTGGTGGCCAACATGTAAGAGAGCATATTGGACTGGGAACCAAACTCAATCACCACGTGCTTGCCCGCATCAATCGCCTCCAGAATTTGACCGACATAGTTGTGGGGGCAGGCGCTGCGAATATACTTCAGGTCGCTCAGCCGCGTCAGCTTACGCTGTAGCGCCATGATGGAGGATTTGCTGCCCATCTTGGTTTCGCAAAATTCCTGAATTTCCTCATTGGTCATAGTCAGCAGGCGGTTGATCCAGGACTTGCCGAACTCATTGCGCAGAATGATGGCGTTTTCTAGACTGGCTTCCGACAGGTTTAACTCCCCTCGGACTAAAGTGAGGTCCTCTACGTCGATTTGATCAAAGCTGATGTAGAGTTCTTGAGCATCCCGCACGCCGCGCCGCTTCGTCGCTTCTGGATCGAGGGTAAAAATCTGTACCTGCCCCGGAAAGAGCTGCCGCAGCCCCTTCACCGTGCTGAAGTGCTTGCCCTCGCTGACCGCCTCCCAGCCGTATTCTGAGTGCATGTCAAAGATGAGGTTGACGGCTGCCTGCTTGCGGATAATGCCGGAGAGCAGCAGCCGGGTTAGAAAAGACTTGCCTGTCCCCGACTTACCAAAAATGCCGTTGCTGCGCTCTACAAAGCGATCGAGATCTAGGCAAATCGGCACGTCCATGTCAATGGGCTGCCCGATGGCGAAATTACGCCGATGGGGATCGTCCTCCCAGCCAAAGACGGCGCGAAAATCGCGCTCAGCCGCGTCGTAAACCTGGCTGAAGTGCCCCGGAATCGTTTTAACGGGGAGCAGCTCCATATCGGCGCTGCTCTGGGCCTGATAGGAAGCGAGGCCGTTACTAGTAGCCTTGCCGTTCTTCGCAGCATGAGGCTGAGCCGTTTTAGGCGTGAACATCAGCATCGGCGTCAGATCAATGGTGCCATAGGTCCCCGTACCCGCTAGCACCTGCTGTAAAAACAGATTGCTGGGTTCAGGCGGATTAGCCACAATCCGCTGGCTGGCAGTGCCCAAAGCAATATCCGTCAGCATACAAAAAAAGCGCGATCGCGCTCCCTGCACAACCAAGAACTTACCCACCCGCATCTCTTCGACCAAAACGTCTGGATGCAGGCGCACCTCTAGCCCCTGGCTGAGAGAACCTTGAATTACAGATCCTAACGGCTTATCAAGTTCCATAGCCCTGTCAAAACGCTCGACGCTTGCAGCTATGGTAACTTGAGAACCGCTTTAATACATTAGTTCTCTATATTTGTGTCGGCACTTAACCTCGGCCCTTAATATCGGCGATGAGGCGTGGTTGGGGTTTGCGGGCGCAGCCCCAACCGACTTAGCTAATCATCTGTCCCTTCCTCTGGCCTAAAACTGGAAACCAACGCCGCCCTGCAGTGAGAGAGCCGCATCGCCCCCCTCCCGGTAAGCATCAAAGGCGATAATCGCGTTGCCGAAGACAACCATATTGCTGTTAGGTAGGGCGTAGTCAATGCCCGGCTGAATCACGAAGGCGGTTTGGTCACCAACGGGAGACGGTTCGTCCCCATCGGCCACAAACGAAACCCCAGCGCCGACGTAAACGTCCGTTTGCCAATTGATCGGGAAGTCATAGGAAACTGTCGGTACGAAAGCGCTAGAATCGCCAAATATCAGCGCCTGTCCCCGAATTGAGATGGGAGACTCTAGCAGCCGATAGCGCCCAGCAATCACGCCAGAGAAGCTATCGCCATTTCCTAAGTCGTCTTCGGTGAGGCCCACAGCCACGCCTAGACCAATATAGCTACCATAAGCAGCCTGAGCTTGAGCAGGGGCTGCTTTTACCAAGGTAAGTGTGCTTGCTAGTGCGGTGCTGGTAAGGGCAACTGTGCCAAAACCAGCAACCCAACGTTGACGACTCTTCATCTGCTTTACTCCTCACAAAACGCTGCCTAGTTGGAAACTCTATTCGCTATCAAGCTGATATCTGCTGTCGAGAGACAATCGGTGCGATCGCAGAGCGTCTTTAATCCCTCTGAAAGCAAGATTAGGCTTGATTTACGGGTTAATTCAAACAAATACCTGGAGTTTAGCAGGAAAATTGTGATTAATTGTTACAAAACAAGTAAATTAGCCCGTATTTCTCATGCCGGCGGCAATGCCATTGATCGTCAGCAGGGCACCGCGCAGCAGTTCACCCCGGCTGTAGCGGGAGCGAATAATTCCAGAAGCGGCACTGTCTCGGTGCTGACGCAGGCGCTTGAGCAGCGACACCTGCAGGAAGCCTAGCGGCACAATCGTACCGTTACGCAACTGCACCGATCGCTGCAGTTCTGGATCGCCGTCTAGCAGCTTGTGATGCCCGGTAATTTGTAGCACCAGATCCCGCGTCAGGTGGAACTCTTGAGCGATTGTTTCAAACATGACCTGGAAGCGATCGCGGTTATCCGGATGGGTCAGCTCTTGCACATAGTGCTCGGCAATCTGCAGATCCACCTTGGCCAAGGTCATCTCTACCTTAGAGATCACCATTTTGAAGAACGGCCACTTGTGATAGAAGTAGCGCAGCAGCTTCAGGTGCTCCTCCGGCTCTTGGTCCAGAAACTCCTTGAGCGCGGTGCCGACGCCGTACCAGGAGGGCAGCAGAAAGCGAGTCTGGGTCCAGCTAAACACCCAGGGAATGGCTCGTAGACTCGCAAGATCTTTCTTGCCGCTCTTGCGTCGGGCTGGGCGAGAGCTGATTTGTAGCTGACTAATTTCCTCAATCGGCGTTACCTGATGGAAGAACTCTACCAGGTCAGGCTGCTCATAAATCAGCTCGCGGTAGTGGCAGCGGGCGCGGTGGGCCAGATCCTCCATGATCTCGTTCCACGGCTTAATCTCATCAAAGCTGTTGTTGAGCAAGCTGGCCTGAATTACCGCCGTCGTTACGGTTTCTAGGTTATACAGGGCCAAGTCAGGCAGGTTGTACTTAGAGGCCAGCACCTCACCCTGCTCGGTGATTTTAATCCGGCCCTTAATGCTGCGGCCTGGCTGGGCCAAAATCGCCTCGTAAGCAGGGCCACCGCCGCGACCGACTGAGCCGCCGCGACCGTGGAAAATGCGCAGGGCAAAGCCGCCATAAGCATCGGCTACGGTCTGCAAAGCCTGCTGCGCCTTGTGAATTTCCCAGTTACTGCTGAGGAAGCCGGAGTCCTTGTTGCTGTCAGAGTAGCCCAGCATCACCTCCTGCAGCGGCGTAAAGCCCGGCTCAGGATTTTCTACCGCCGCGTAGCCGCCGCGCAGCATAGCCGCATAGAGCGGCAATTCAAAGAGCTGCTGCATCACGTCGGGGGCCCGCTGCAGGTCTTCTACGGTCTCAAACAGGGGTACGGGTTGAATGGCCGCTTCGCCCGTGGTGGGGTCATACAGACCGGCTTCTTTTGCCAGCAGCAAAACCTCCAGCAGGTCGCTGACGTGGTGGCTCATGCTGATGACATAGCTGCGAATAATGCGGCTGCCAAACTCCTGATGCAGCTTGCGCACCATCCGAAATGTCTCAATAGTCTCGTTCACCTTCTCTGAGAAAGGCAGCTCCCCTGGAATCAGGGGGCGACGAGTTTTGAGTTCCTGGGTCAGCCACTCTGTCCGTTCGGCTTCCGACAGTTCGCTGTAGGGCTGAGGTAGAATCCCCAAGTAGGCGGTAATCTCATCAATGGCATCCGAGTGACGAGAACTCTCCTGGCGAATATCAAGCTGGGCCAGATTGAAGCCGTAGATTTCCACCTGACAGATCAGATTTTCCAGCTCTTGGCAAACCAGCCCGGTTTCCTTGAGGTTGCGCTGAATCAGGCGTAGCTCAGCTAGGAAGTCATCACTGGTTTGATAAATCGTGGCGGGGTTGAGCTTCACCTGCTGTTCTTGCAGATAGCCCCCCTGATAGAGCTGCTGGCTGCGATCGCGGGTATTTTCTAGCCGCTGCTGAATGTAAGCCAGCTTGAGCCGGTAGGGTTCTTGCCGGAAGCGAATCGCCAAGCGATCGTAGACTTCCGGCAGCTTTACCTGGTCTTGCTCTAGAGACTCCAGCAGCTCTGGCAGCACCTCACTCCAGTGCAAAGAAAGGCTTAAAAGCTGGATCAGGTGCCGCAGCGAGCTAATGTACTTATCTAGAACTAAGTTGCGCTGGTAGCTAGCGGTGCGCCAGGTCACCTCCGGCGTGACGGAGGGATTGCCGTCGCGGTCGGAGCCAACCCAGGAGCCAAATCGACAAAAATCGTAGCGGGGCGGCTGCAGAGAGGGAAACGTGGAGCTGAGGGTGCGCTTAATCCGCTGGTAAAGCTTGGGAATCGCCTCAAACAGCACCACGTCGAAATAGTGAAGCGTATAGTCTACTTCATCGAGCACAGAGGGTTTGAACTGGTGTAGCTCATCGGTGCGCCACCACAGCCGAATTTCTTCGGTGAGCTGATCACGCAGATCTTCCACATCCCAAGAGGTGGCTAAACCAATGGAGCTAGCCCGCTCGTCAGCCTGATCAAGCTGGCGCAAGATGGCTGAAATGCGCCGCTGCTTGTCGCGGATGGTATGGCGCACAATTTCAGTCGGGTGGGCTGTGAAAACGAGCTGAACATCTAGATCATCAATTAGCTTTTGAATAAGCTGGGGCGGCACGTTAAGGCGTTTCAGCGTCGGGAACAGCCAGTGAAACGTCCCTGATTTTCGTCGATTGGCCGGGGAGTCTGGGACGCTGCGAGCTAATACATCAGCCTGCAGGCTGCGCATGGGCTGCTCTAAATGGCCACTGTTTTCGAGGGCATTCGCCGCTGTTTCCTGTGCGCCCGCCGACTGGCCCGCCAGAGATAGCTCAGCGTTTTCGTAGTCGTTCTGATACTGGAGCTGCTGACCTCGCTGTTCGTAGTGCTGCTCCACAATGTTGATCAGCTGAAAATAGAGGGCAAACGAACGAGCAGCCCGAATTGCATCGTTGAGGTCAAGCCGCTCAATCACGTCTAGGACGCTGCCCTCTAAGGCTCTTGCCACCTGCCCATCTGGGGCGCAAATGCGTCTGAGCTGTCGCAGTAGCTCAACTGAGTCTTCACCACACTCCTGCTGCAGTACCCGTTCCCACAGCTCCTCCACCATTTTCAGCCGATGGCGTAGAAATAAGTCATAAGTAGGGGCCGCCGTATCGATAACGTCATCAGCTACTCGTGTAGAAGTATCCGATGGGAAGGGGGTATCAGAATAGAGAGTCGAACTCATGAAAGGTATTTGGCTTCTTTTTTCAGTGACACTCGAAATGACGTAACGATTTTGAGGCAGGCTTAGCCGGTTGTAAACGGTTTTTACAAACAGCTGGCTACTGGCGCAATCAGATGAAAGATCAGCTGTGACCAGCCCTAAATGTCTCAGCCTTCAACCCAGAAAATAAGCAGTCTTTTAGCGAGGATCATAGCAGCGATCGCCGCCGCTCACAGTAACTCTCTGAACTGAATCTCAGGCGCTATTCTGGTTTGAGGTGATCATCCTCCTTAGCCTCTAAGTTAGAAAGGCTGAGAACAGGTAGGCGATCGCCGCGAAAAAGTTCCTCACTGGCTAAACCTAGCTGCTGGACAAACTCACCTAGCGCCCGTCCGCCAAGGATACCGAGCAGCACTGGCGCAGTTGCTAGACTCACCAGTAGGTTAGGCGCTAGAGAGAAGCTATTGGCAGGCTGATGGCGTGACCAGAGACGGCCGCGCAGGCTCTTCGCACTGCGCGGCCGGGCGGTCGAGGCGTGATCGCCGCCCGCCTGGCGCGGGGCGGCCTGCCGCTCGTGACGGCGACGCTGATCCTCCTGGTCGCGACCGCCGCGCTGGTGCCGCTCCTCAACCTCGCGACACCCGCCTCGCATCCGCTGCACGTCCCCGACAGCCTGGTGCTGATCATGGGCAAGTTCCTCGCCTTCGCGCTGCTCGCCGTCGCGCTCGACCTCGTCTGGGGCTTCGCCGGCATCCTGTCGCTCGGCCACGGCGCCTTCTTCGCGCTCGGCGGCTACGCGATGGGGATGCACCTGATGCGCGAGATCGGGCCGCGCGGTGTCTACGGCCATCCGGTGCTGCCCGACTTCATGGTCTTTCTCAACTGGGACGCGCTGCCGTGGTACTGGGCGGGCTTCGACCGCTTCTGGTTCGCCTGCCTGATGGTGGTCGCGGTCCCGGGCCTCCTCGCATTCGCCTTCGGCTGGCTCGCCTTTCGCAGCCGCGTCACCGGCGTCTACCTGTCGATCATCACCCAGGCGCTGACCTACGCGCTGATGCTGGCCTTCTTCCGCAACGAGATGGGCTTCGGCGGCAATAACGGGCTGACAGACTTCAAGGACATCCTCGGCCACTCTCTCCAGGCGCGCGAGACCCGCGCGGCGCA
>JAAHIC010000203.1 GCA_010671965.1 Leptolyngbya sp. SIO4C5 | reverse complement strand
TCCATTGATGAGCTGGGGGAGGTTGACGGGTAAAATTTTGAGCTTAATTTTGCCCGCCTTATAGCGAGAAATTTCTAAAGCATCGTTAATAATTCGCAGCAGGTTGCGCGCATTTCTCAAAACCCGCTCAATTTGCTTTAGATCTCGATTGTCATTATCGCTTTGGGGATCAATTTTATTGCGCTTAATAATTAAATCTGAATAGCCAATAATTGAATTTAGAGGATTTTTTAGCTCATGGGCTAGGCGAGAAATATTGTCCTGCTGCGCCGCGACTAGACGGCTTAATTCTTGATTGGTCAGCAGTAGCTGGCTTTTGACTTGTTCTAGATCGTCTAAAACTTCTGAGGTATATTTTTTGAAACAGCGACCTACGACCATGTCAATCGCAAGATCAATTAGGCGAAAAATTCTAATAGCCTCAGTTGTGTCGAGCTGATTTAGCTCTGATGCTAAATTGGAAAAAATAATTTGTCGTAAAATGCCGTATTCTCGCATCAGCTCTTCGGCATCGAATCCTTGCTGTGCTCTGAGGATGCCATGCTCGATTGCCTGCTCAATCAGCAGCGAGATTTCGCTTTCTTCAGACTGGGATAGGATACTAGACAGTGCTTCAATCAGTAGAGGAACGCTATTACGGACTGATTGATAGGCTAAGTTTCTAGCGCTGGTGACAATTTTGTCTTTTTGAACATCCTCGACCCATTCTTGAACAATCAGCTCGGACTTATTGGCAAGTACTTTTCCAATGTCCATTCGATTTAAAGACAAACAACTTTCAGCGAGAACTAGTTGTGTTTACGACAGAGAGATGAACTAAAAGCAACGAAGCGCGCAGTAGGCATAGCAGGCATCAATGGATTCCTATAGATTATCTCAGGCATTGACGGCGAAGGCCAGCTTAATGATTTTCGGGTTTTTTAAGAAACTTTGCAATCTGTTTCTAAAAACTTTAGATTTGCGTTAGTAAATCTCAGCATCCTGTTGGATTATGTCTATAGCTGGCTGAGGGAAATTTAGCTGTAGTCCCGCGAGTGCCGCTATCAAAAAGTGCTCTGCTGATCAGCGCAAACAGCCGATAATCATGCCTGCCAAAAGCACAAAGCCAATGCTGACGTTCTGACGAAAAAGACGCCCATAAAGCTGACCGGGCGGGTTATAGCGGTTTAGCTGAGCATACTGCCAGCCCCAAAGCCCTGCTGCGATCGCCAGCGTTAGCCAAAATGCCAGATTTAGTCCCAAATGCCAGCCCAAAAGCCCTAACATCAGCCCCGTTCCGGCAAAGCATAGACCTACAGCTAAGGGAGCCCGCTGCCCAAAAAACAGAGCGCTAGAGCGAACGCCAAGCTGCTGATCGTAGGTGCGATCGGGAATGGCGTAGATAGTGTCAAAGCCCAGCGTCCACAGCACCGTTGCCCCCCACAGCAGCCAGGTTGCCAGCTCCAATCGCGCTGTCACCGCTGTCCAGCTAATCAGTACGGCAAAGCCCCAGGCAACGGATAGAACGAGCTGCGGTACCGGAAAAACTCGCTTAGCCAAGGGATACAGCACAATCACCGGAACGGCGATGACGCAGAGCCAGAAGCTGAGGGGATTCAGGTAGCGGGCTAGAAAAAAGGCGCAGATCAAGGCGACTACCGCAACGACCAGCCCGGTCTTAATAGACAAGGCTCGTGAGGCTAGGGGGCGATTGCGGGTGCGCTGCACCTTGGGGTCAATGTTGCGATCCCACAGGTCGTTGATAACGCAGCCAGCGGCGCTAGTTGCCAATGTGCCCAGCACGATGACGCCGACCAGTAAGACCGGCGGTGTCCCAGCGGCGGCTAAAAAAACGGCCCACAGCGCCGGAATCATGAGAATTAAACGACCTGCAGGTTTATCCCAACGCAGCAGACGCAAAACGGTGATCCAAGTGGCCTCTGTTTTCGGCGAGGGCTGACTAACCATGAGCAGTAGAATAACGGCGATATTTTAAGAATATCGGGTTACTATGCCAATTTGGGCAGCAAATTCCCCAAGCCCCAGCGATCGCGCGCTAACGCCAATAGCGCCGCAGCTCTTTTCTCAGCCGCTCAATTTCAGCCCGGTTGCCGTTTTCATCCCCCATTTTTTGATGCTGGAGCTTTTTATGGGCCAGTTCGGCTGCTAGCTGCATCAACTGTCGCTGCTGCTGAGTAGAAAAGCCCATCGCCGCCAGCAGTTTGTACGCCTTGGGGCTGGCGATCGCCCGGTAGCAACTCCGGGACAGTACCCAAGGGACTTCATCCACCAGATGCGTTCGCAGGCGAGCGCGATCGCAGCGGGCCGCTAGCCACCACAGCAGCAGCATCGCCAAGCACAGCGCTCCGTAGTTAAATACAGCCACCAAAATGGCAATATCGGAACGCACCTCAATCAGAGCGATCGCGCCGTTATGCACCAGATGCAGCGCCATTGCCGTTAGCAGGCTGGTCGTGACCGTCACCACCCGGCCTAAGGGATTATGCATATAGCGAGCCAGACCGAAGCCGATGCCAACAATGGCGGTCCAAAAGCCGTGCAGTCCGCCAAAGACAATGGTGCGCAACACAAATAGGGAAAGCCACTCCTCCCAGCTACTTGTTCCTGCCAGGTACAAAATGTTCTCCACATAGGCAAAGCCGAAGCCTGCCATCGCCCCATAGACCATACCGTCTACCCAGCCGTCGAACTCATGCCGCCGGGTGTAGTAAAGCACGGCAACGGCGATCGCTTTGGCAAATTCTTCCGTTACAGGAGCGCCAATTGCTGACTGGATCAGCTCTGACTGCAGCGAGTCCTGTCCTAAAATTGTCTCAATCGGCAGAGCTAAGCTAATCTGCAGCCGCAGCGCCAGCACAATTGCCGGCACGGCCCCCCAGCAGAAAGCAGAAATCAGATAGCGGGCAGGCTCTTTCTCAAAGCGATCGATACTCCTGACTAGCCAGGTGTAAAAGTAGGCGGGAATGGCGAGGGCGAGAGCGGTGAGCGGCAGGGGCATTGGGTGGGGGAAAGGTGGGGAAGGTAAGGGAGGTGGGGATAGTGGCTGATTGGAAGCGGCGCTAAATGAGCATGGGGAAATCGTGTTCTTTACGTGAACTCATAACGCTTTAGCGTTTCAGTTCGGGATAGCGGATATCTGTAGTGAGCCTGAGATTTTCAGCCTAGGCGAGATGACGTGCTTTGCTATTTCTACAGGCGAAAAAGATTATTCTCCTGAAACTTGCACAAATACGGTGCGCTGGCGGGGGCCGTCGAGTTCACAGAGGAGGATGGACTGGTAGGTGCCCAGGGCGAGTTGACCGGCGACGATGGGGATAAGCTCGCTGTTGTGCAGAGTGATAGCCATCAGGTGAGAATGGGCATTGATGGGTTCGTCAGGGGGAACATCTCGCAGGTGCAGGTCGTTGTGCAAGTAGCGATCGCCTGGTGGGGCGAGCTTGCACAGGTAGGTTTTGATGTCGGCCAGCAGCCGTTCTTCATATTCATTGACGGCTAGGGCGGTGGTGGTGTGGCGTGAAAAGACTAAAACCTGGCCGTTTTGCACACCGCTTGCGGTGACGAAGGCTTGAACTTGGGGGGTGAGATTGTAGAGTCCGATGGCTTCATCCGTAGACAGCTCTAGAATCTGGTGCTGAATTGACATGGGCGTTTTCAGTGGTAAGCCTTCCCAGTTTACGGAGGAAATGCTTCTAAAATAGTGAGTATGGCCGTAGATATCGCGGCGAGGTCTAGCTGTTTGAGGGGAGGCTAATGATGCCCCTGCTGCAACCCGCTGATGCCCAAATGCGATCGCTGTTAGAGAGCGTTCAGGCGATCGCAGTGGTGGGTCACTCTCATAAGCCTGAGCGCCCCAGCTATCAGATTGCTCAGTTTCTACGGCAGGTGGGCTACCAGCTCTATCCGGTCAATCCAGGCAGGTCGGAAATTGGCGGTCTGCCTTGCTATCGCTCTCTGGCTGAAGTACCCGTTGCGGTTGACTTGGTCAATGTTTTTCGCCGCTCAGAGCACCTGCCAGGGATTGTCGAAGATGCGATCGCTGTTGGGGCTAAGGCTCTCTGGGCGCAGCTTGGCATTCACCATGAAGGGGCGGCTCAGCGGGCGGCTGAGGCCGGACTGGTCGTGGTTACAGATGCCTGCATCAAAATTGAGTATTTACGTTTGGGTCTATCTGGGCGATCGCCTTCTACTCGTTAGCCTGTTTGTTTGCTGGCTGGTGTTCCTATGTTTCGTAACTTCTCGCTGCCGCGCTGGTTTTTGATCTTTTTTAGCAGCCTAGGACTGGTCGTAGGTGGCTGGCTGCTTCAGCTTTTGTTAGCTTCAGCCCCGGCGGCAACTTTTCCCAAATTAGAAACCGCGCCCATTCCTGCCGAAATCACGCCCTCAGACAGCGTGCTGCAAGCGGCTCTGAATATGGCAGAGCAGGCTAGCGCTACGACCCAAACGGCCCAGACGCCCCAAGACTGGAGCGTGGCCATGAGCCAGTGGGCTGAAGCGATGACGTTAATGCAGTCGGTGCCCCGCTCTGATCCACAGCGGCTATTCGCCCAGCGCAAAGCCGATGAATTTTTGCGCCATCTTCAAGCCGCTCAGGCAAAGGCAGCAGGAACAGTTCCCGCCGTTTTTCCTACCCTGGGTAGCGACATTTTAGATGAACAGCTAGCGGGCTATCTGTCCTACATTGCCGCCGTGGGGGTACCGGACGTGCTGATTGTGGGCAGTTCCCGCGCTCTGCAAGGCGTGGATCCGCAGGCGCTACAGCAGGCGCTTGCCCAACAAGGATTCTCGGATCCCAAAGTGTTTAATTTAGGCGTCAACGGGGCAACGGCTCAGGTCGTCAATTTCCTGGTGCAGCGGTTATTAACCCCTGAGCAACTGCCTGAACTCATTCTGTGGGCTGGCGGCTCGCGCTCTTTTAACAGCAGCCGGGTCGATCGCACTTTCGCTGGGGTCTTAGACTCACCGGGCTATCAGGCCTTTTTAGCCGGAGAAAAACCCAGCTTCAAAGACAGCGATCGCCTCCTGACGCCGACTCAGCCTCTTGATGCCTACGGCTTTTTTCCCGTAGAGCAGCGCTTTAATCCCAGCACCTACTACCAGCAGTTTCCCCGCATCGCTGGTCAGTACGATGCGGACTATACCCGTTTCAGTCTGGACGGCTTACAAACGCGATCGCTGACCTCCTTTGCCAATTTTGCGCGATCGCAGGACATACCGCTATTCTTCATCAACCTGCCGCTGACCCAGGACTATTTAGACTCGGCCCGCTTACGACGAGAGCGCCAGTTTCAAACCTATTTGCAGCGGCAAAGCCAAGCCCTAGATTTTGGCCTTATCGACCTCGTGCAGCAGTGGCCGACTCAGAATGGCTACTTTGCTGACCCTAGCCACCTCAATCGCTATGGCGCAGCGGCGATCGCCCAGCAGCTGGCCAACCGCTCAGATATTCCCTGGTCGGTGCTGAAAACATCGTCTGATGATAGCGATTGACGACACCGATAGTCCTTGTGGGGGTACGGCAGGCCACACCCCCTACAAAATTGGGCCGCTTGAAATTAAACGGTGGCGGGTTTGGGTTCGGGCTTAGGCGGTTCGGTATTGGCGATCGCTTCAACCACGCGATCGGCAAAGGCACTATCTACCTGGCGGAACAGGGCAATCTGCCGCTCCTGAATGGGCTGCATACAGCGACCTAAGCTGCCTGCAATGTTATGAACTAGGCGATCTTTTTCGCCCTGATCCAGCATGTTGTAGAACATTTTGCACTGATCGAAGTAGTCTTCTTCGTCTAGCTCAATGCGATCGGCCAGTCCTTCCACATGGTACGGCGGCGCTTTGGCCCGTTCGTCTGCTTTGGGATACTCGTGGTGGGTGGGGTGGTAGTTAGCGCGCCCGCCGTTGTTGCCGTCTACCCGCATAAAGCCATCGCGGTAGGGGGTGTTGGCTTTGGTGGCGTGAGGCTGATTCACCGGAATGGTGTCGTAGTTGACGCCGAGGCGGTAGCGGTGAGTGTCGGCGTAGGAGATGATCCGAGCCTGCAACATGCGATCGGGCGACCAAGACACACCGGGCACGACGTTACCGGGAGAGAAAGCTGCCTGCTCTACTTCGGCAAAGTAGTTCTCTGGGTTGCGGTTTAGCTCCAGCTTGCCGACCCGCTGGAGCGGAAAATCGTCGTGGGGCCAAATTTTGGTCAGGTCGAACGGATTCCAGGGGAAATTCGCGGCCTGTTCATCCGTCATAGTTTGGATGTGCATTGTCCAGGACGGGTAGTTGCCCTGATCGATGGCGTTGTAGAGATCTTTGGTGGCCCAGCGGGGTTCGATGCCCTGCATGTGCATCCACTCGGCCTCGGTAAAGTTTTTGATGCCCTGATCGGTTTTGAAGTGAAATTTCACCCAGATTCGCTCTTCATTAGCATTGATCAGGCTGAAGGTGTGGCTGCCATAGCCGTTCATGTGTCGCCAGCCCATTGGTGCGCCGCGATCGCCCATGAGCCACATGACCTGGTGCAGACTTTCTGGCGAAAGCGACCAAAAATCCCACCACATTTCATGCTGCCGCCAGTGCTGCTGGGGATGTTCTTTCTGCGATCGGATAAAGTCCATAAACTTCATCGGATCGCGCACGAAGAAAATGGGCGTATTGTTACCCACTAGGTCCCAGTTGCCGTCTTCGGTGTACAGCTTGATAGAAAAGCCCCGCAGGTCACGGTAGATATCCGAGCCGCCCTTAGACTTAGCTACCGTTGAGAAACGGACAAAAACTTCGGTTTCCTTGCCAACTTCTGAAAACAGCTTGGCCTTCGTCAGATGGGTGATGTCATCTGTGACGGTGAAGGTACCATAAGCCCCTGAACCAACGGCGTGAACTACCCGCTCTGGAATCCGCTCACGGTTGAAGTGAGCCATTTTTTCAATCAGCGTATAGTCTTCCAGCAGCAGCGGCCCCCGCCTACCCACTGATTTAGAAACTTCGTTGCTGGGCACGGGAATGCCAGCAGCGTTAGTTAAGGTGTTATCTTTTTCGGCCAAAATTATGTCCTCGCTTTGATATATAAGCGCCTATAGAAAGCACTGTAGTGCGGCTATCAAAGTTCAACATCTAACCTTCGAGTAGAGAACAATAGCTCTTGAGATAGACGCATTTCTGAGCCTTTTAACGAATCAACTTTGAGTAAAAACGAGATATCTCTTAAGGCAGACAAGCGACTTGCGGAAGTCACTCTGCTGAGAGATAAACTTGCAGCAGTAATTAACTACATTAAACAGATAGAAATAAAACGCTGAAAAAATTATTGGTTTCAGCGAGGAGAATAATTACTATGGCTAACGAACAGAAGAAAGAAAAGTCTTTTGCTGAAAAGAACGAAGAAAGAATTGAAAGAGCGGTCGATAAGATCGAAGAAATCGAACACCGAAATCGAGTTGCCGTCGTTGTTCACGGTCATC
>JAAHIC010000202.1 GCA_010671965.1 Leptolyngbya sp. SIO4C5 | reverse complement strand
CTTTTGAGATGCTTCGACAATGATCCCTGACGTATTCTCTGGCTAAACGATTACCGAGAAAAATAGCAAAACATTTTTTTGACACTTCAACAGTAATCAGCCCTCAAATGCTTTATTTGCAGAACATAGAAACATTTTAAGAATTTATTGCCTACAAATTGGCGATAAGCTGAGCAGCGATCGCGTTCCACTTTTAGTTTTGTAATCTCCAGTGAACGCTTTTTATAGGGGGTAAGTTGTTGCTAAACATTGAGCAATAACTGTCAACAGAATATTGGAATAGCTATAATGCAAATAGAAGAGTCTAGAGATAAACGTGTTCTTTAAGTTCAAACCACGCTGCAACAGCTTCAAGACTATAGGACTACGACACAGTTACCTTCAGACCATTAGCGATCGCTCCGGCTAGAGCATTTTTGCCCTAATGGCTGAGGATTAGATTCCCCGTGAATCGGTGTTTCAAGGCTGGTTGCAGGTTTATTAAACCCAGGGGGAAACTATGAATAAGCCAGATGTATTGACGATAGAGCAACAGTTTAGGCTACAGGTTCTCAGGCAGCAAGTTGACAGCCTAACCCTAGAAGAAGCTCAAGAATACCTGTTTGAAGCCCTGAAGCAGTTGATGATCAAAGACAATTGGGTAAAGCAGATATTTAAAGAGTGCTATCTGCCAGAGTTTGTTTCAAGTGGGTAGCCGAGGGCAAAGACTGAGATAACCGGAGCAGCATGAGAAGACAAAGCTTATGCGATTACCCATCGACTCCAGGCGGCTACCGTCTGGAGTCAAAAATCTAAATACCCCAAATACCCCGGATAAAATATGTAGCCGACATAGAAGCTACTCCGCTAAAGAGTCTAGAAAGCTACATTTGCCCATCGAGAGATCGAACAGGTGAAACCCATATTTTTGCGACAGTTCCTCAAATACCCGCAGTCCCCGTACGCTATTGCCGTTTTTGTCTAGCAGCGGCGAAAACACCGCAATCCCCGCCTGATTGGGCACTACAGCTAGAATCCCACCGGAAACGCCGCTTTTCGCCGGAATGCCTACCCGGTAGGCCCATTCCCCGGCAAAGTTGTACATGCCGCAGGTGTACATAACGCTGAGAATATCGCGTACATAGTCTGGATTGATCGCTTGTTCCTGAGTCACCGGGTTAATACCGCGATTCGCTAGCGTAGCTGCCATCAGCGCTAGGTCGTGGCAGTTGACTAAAAGCGCACACTGCTGAAAATAAAGGTCTAGCGCCTCCTCAATTGCGCCAGTAATCATGCCAAAATTCAGCATTAGATGAGCCATTGCCCGATTGCGGTGCCCAGTGGAGCGCTCGGACATGAAGGTGGAAATGTCGATGAACACTTCATGGCCGACATAGCGGCGAAACATCGCCATCAGCCGATTCAGTCGCTCAGTGGGGTCGGTGCCTTTGATCAGGCTCGTGGTGGCGATCGCTCCGGCGTTGATCATGGGGTTGTCTGGGCGCTTGGAGTCTTCGTCTAGGCGGATGAGAGAATTAAACGGATCTCCCGTCGGTTCAACCCCCACCTTATGCAATAGAGCTTCCCGACCGTGATCCTCCAGGGCCATGCCGTAGGTGCAGACCTTAGAAATGGACTGAATCGTGAAGGTCTGCTCAAAGTCACCCACCTCGTAGGTCTGGCCGTTTACCGTCACCACGCTGATGGCAAACCAGTTTGGATCAGCCTTAGTCAGCTCTGGTATGTAGCTAGCAGCACGCCCGTCCGTCAACGGCTGATATTTTTCATGAAGCGCTTTGAGAAACTGCTGGAACTGAGACATCAACTGCGCTTACCAAAAAGATTTTCTCGCGCGGTATCGTCCATCTTGACCCGGCTGCGTTCGTCGCGCAGCAGGGCCAAGCCTGCCTGTACTGCGGGCCGCTGATTAATGGCCTCAAACCAGCGCTTCACCTGGGGATAGTCAGCCAAATTTTGGCCCTGATTTTCATAGGAAATCAGCCAGGGAAAGATGGCCATATCGGCAATTGAATAGTCTCCGGCGACATACTCAACTTCCTCTAATCGCTTATCTAAAACGCCATACAGACGGGCAGCTTCATTGGTGTAGCGATCGATCGCATAGGGAATTTTCTCCGGTGCGTACTGGCGAAAGTGATGGGCTTGTCCCAACATGGGGCCAATGCTGCCCATCTGAAACATCAGCCATTGCAGCGTAACGTAGCGATCGCCCGAACTTTCCGCCATAAACTGCCCGGTCTTGTCGGCTAAATAGAGCAAAATTGCGCCGGACTCAAACAGGGAGATGGGTTCCTGTTCTGGCCCCTCTGGATCTACAATGGCAGGCATTTTGTTGTTGGGGCTGATTTGAAGGAACTCTGACTTGAACTGATCCCCTGCCATAATGTTGACCGGAATGGTGTTGTAGGGTAGTTCCATTTCCTCCAGGCAAATGCTGATTTTCCAGCCGTTAGGGGTAGGCCAGTAATAAAGATCGATGGGTTGTGGCATGAGTTTGAAGACCGTTGGCAATTCACGTTAATGATAAAGGGCAAAGCTGAAATTCATCTGCATCGCCCATGCTGCTAACAACGGAAGTGCGCTGGTTTCAGGCGGGGAAGCTGCCGCGATCGCTGACTGACTGGTTTGCCTCAGAGCATTTAGGGGCTGTGCCGATTGCCCAAGAAAGGCGAACAGACTGCTATCTGCGATTGCTCCACGACACGTTTCTAGGGGTGAAATTTCGTCAAGGCAGTCTAGAGGTGAAGTGGCGACAGGCGGTGCTGGGGCAGGCACGAGCAGGCGATCGCTGGGCAGGTCAGCTAGAGCGCTGGATCAAGTGGAGTCATACGGATGCAGCCAGTCTTGACCATCCTCAGCTGCAGGCGTACTTGCAGAGTGAAAGCTGGATCGAAGTCACAAAAGCGCGATCGCAGCGCATCTACCAGGTTGAAAACAATCAGGTTTCGCCAACTGAGCCGCAAAAGCGAGTCAGCCAAGCCTGTAGCCTAGAACTCACTCAGCTAGAAGCCGCCCATCAAGCCTGGTGGACAGTTGGCCTAGAAGCTTCTGGCAGTTCGCAGCAGTCCCTAGCGGCTTTGCAGCTAACCCTATCCTGGCTGTCAGCATCAACCCAAAATCTTCCTCAGTTGGAACTATCTGCTTCCTATGCCTATCCTCACTGGTTAGCTCGGCTTTAGTGTCTGCCGTAGCGGCGTTTTGCCTAGGATTGAAATCACCAGGCTTACGGCAAATGTGCGTAACCGAGAGGACAACAGCTGTTCTCGAACAGTGTCTACCGCTTTAGAAAGAGATTAACCGTATATAGGTCGGCTGTCTGCCGCTTTGTAGAGGCGAGCTGCCGCTAGCCTTCGGTAATCTGAGCCAGCAGGACACGTTTAAACCTTATGACAACATCGACAAAACTGATGCCGGGCACTCCCGCCCCTGAGCTGACCGTCAAGACGGTTGCGGGCAAGCCGTGGAACCTGGCTAACCAGTCCCCTGAAAACTTCACGATGGTCGTTTTTTACCGAGGACTCCACTGTCCTATCTGTAAGACCTATTTAGAGGAACTGGAACAAAAGCTCGATCGCTTTGCCCAGATTGGGGTTGAGCCGATTGCTATCAGCGGTGACAGTGCTGAGCGAGCCAAAGAGACTCACTCAGACTGGGACGTCAATGCCCTTACAATTGGCTACGACTTCAGCATTGATGATATGCGCCGCTGGGGACTTTATATTTCAGCGGGTGCTGCTGACAAAGAGCCTGATCTGTTTGGTGAACCGGCCCTGTATCTGATTTGTCCCACAGGCGAGCTGTACTATGTCGGACTCAATAACGCCCCGTTCGCCCGTCCTACCTTCGACGATCTTCTAGACGGGCTAGACTTTATTCTGCAAAACGACTATCCCACTCGAGGAGCCGCCTAAGAATTTGAAAGTCAGAGCTAGCGATCGCGTTTGGGATTTTGCCATGAGCGCGATCGCTAGTTTTTGGGTTTATTTAATTCAAAGGAAGCTGCATAGAGCGATCGAAAGCCAAACAAACCTTTTAGCTGAGCGCCAGATGCTGAGGTAGACGCGGGCAGCCTGTTTTAGTGTTTCTCGGCAAAGGACTGACCGCAACTATCGTCGGCGCAGACCGGATAGGCTGACGTATAAGTGCTGTCCCGTTTGCCGAAAAGCGCATAGCGGTTGTCTCGAACTTGCTCATAGGCGCGATCGCCCGCCCATTTCACACCGGGTAAAGCCTGATAGGCACTGATGAAAATGTTGCCTGCCGGTAGTAAACGACCAATTTCCTCCGCAGCGTCACTGCCTTGCCAGCGACGCTGGGGATTCGCAGCATCTAGCAAAATCATGCCCATCTCACAGTCATCTGGCGTAATCTGATACTCGTTTAAGGTGGCTGCGTCTTGCATGGGCACGTAACGAAATCGCTGTCCCTGATCGAGTCGCTCCAGTAGCTGCACTAAAGTTGTGCAGAGATTGCAGTTACCGTCGTAGATTACGTAGTGCATAAAAAGTAGTGCATAAAAATATTACAGTGAGAATATTCGTAGCCAGATGAACTTTTTTGGCTGCCTGCCTATGATACCGAAGACAGATTTCTGGCCGCTCTTAACCTGATCTTTACGTTCAGGGTGTAGATTTCGTCACGAGTATGTGAGTAATTCTGAACGGTTCAGAATCAATTTTTGTGAGGGAGTGAGGTACTTGATGTTTTTTAATTTGCGGACTATGCGTTTTGCTTATTCGGTTTCTCTGGTAGCTTTGCTAGCTGGCTTAGCAGCCTGTGGCGGTGGTGAAACCACCACTTCTGAAGAAGGTGCATCTGAAACAGCTAGTGCTGAAGGCGGTTCTGAACTTTCTGGCAGCATTGCTATTGATGGTTCTAGCACAGTTTTCCCGATCTCTGAGGCAATGGCCGAAGAGTTTCAGAAAGCCAATCCTGGCGTGCAGATTACGGTAGGGGCTTCTGGAACTGGCGGTGGTTTTGAGAAGTTTTGCAATGGCGAAACCCAAATTTCTGATGCTTCTCGCGAAGTTAAGCCAGAAGAGATTGAAAACTGCGAGGCTAACGGCATCGAGATGATCGAACTGCCGGTGGCTACTGACGCTTTAACCGTTGTGGTTAATCCTGATAACGACTGGGTTCAGTGCCTCACTATCGATCAGCTCAATACCATCTGGTCTCCTGAAGCTGAAGGCACCGTTGAAAACTGGAATCAGGTTGATCCTAGCTTTCCCGATGCTCCCTTGGTTCTTTACGGGCCGGGTACTGACTCAGGTACCTTTGACTACTTCACTGAGGAGATTAATGGTGAGGAGGGAGCCAGCCGTAGTGACTATACCGCCAGCGAAGATGACAACGTTCTGGTTCAGGGTGTTGCAGGCGATACCAATGCGCTGGGCTACTTTGGCTATGCCTACTACTTCGAGAATCAGGACAGCATGAAGGCAGTAGCCATCGACTCTGGCGAAGGCTGCGTCGAGCCGAGCGAAGAGAATGTTCTAGAGGGTAACTACACGCCGCTGTCCCGTCCGCTGCGTATCTACGTCAGCAAGCAGGCAGCTGAGGAAAACGAAGCCGTACAGGCATTTGTTGACTTCTACCTCGATCCGGCTAATAAAGAGTACGTAGCCGACACAGGTTATGTGCCGATGGCGGATGAAAAGTACTCCGAGGCTCAAGGGAAGTTTGAGTCGGGCGAAGTCAAGACTGTTGAGTAGTTGGTTTAACTGACGCTGAGTTTGCTGTCAGAGCTGAGGTTTTTTCTGGGAATCTTGGCTCTGATAGCCTTTGGGGACATTTTAAGCAGACGCTTGCTGATAGAGTTATCAGCCTGCCGATAGAAAGCGGAAGGTCAAAATGACGGATAGTGTTTTACCGAAACCATTAGGAGAGAGTGTTCGCGGCGATCGCTGGCAGCCAAACCGGTCAGCCAGTAAGCTAACGCAGAAATTTATTGTTATTCTTTTTGGCGCTTTTGCCTTTGTCTCAGTCGCGACGACGATTGGCATTGTCTTAACGCTTATTTTTGAAACGATTGAATTCTTTCTAGAAGTTTCTCCTTGGGAGTTTTTCACCGCAACCCGCTGGTCGCCGACATTTGCTAATCCTAGGTTTGGCATCATCGTGCTGCTGTGCGGTACTTTTTTAACCTCGGTGATTGGCCTGCTGGTGGCGGTACCGCTGGGATTACTTTCGGCGGTTTGTTTGAGCGAGTATGCCCCCAGGTCACTGCGGGCCTGGTTAAAGCCAGCTCTAGAAATTCTAGCTGGAGTACCTACGGTTGTTTTCGGCTATTTTGCCCTGCTGATGGTGACCCCCTTTCTGAAGACATTTGTGCCGGGGCTATCGACCTTCAATTCCCTGAGTGCAGGCATTGTCCTAGGGTTTGCAATTCTGCCGACCGTCGCCTCTCTAAGCGAAGATGCCATTTTTGCGGTTCCTGCTAGCCTGAGGCAAGGATCTTACGCCTTGGGAGCTACTAAGCGGGAAACGGTCACAGGTGTGGTGTTGCCAGCCGCCCTGTCAGGAATTGTGGCGTCTATCGTCCTAGGTGTTTCTAGAGCCGTGGGTGAGACAATGATTGTGACTCTCGCGGCGGGTCAGAGTCCGACTCTAACCCTTGATCCTCGCAGCGCCGTCCAGACAATGACAGCTTTCATTGTCCAGGTTACTAAGGGAGATGCGCCCTACGGCTCAATTGAGTTTAAGACTCTTTTTGCGGTCGGCATGACCCTCTTTGTGATTACGCTACTGCTGAATGTTTTCAGCTTTTGGTTTGTTCGTCGGTTCCAGGAGAAATACGAATAATGTCTGCTGCTTCTGAGCAAGATCCCAGAGAGATACTGCATGAGCCTAGGGAAACGAATTTCAATCCCGATCTTCAGAGTCGCTACCGTGTTGACAAGTTTTTCAAGGTGGTGAGCTGGGTTGCTACTTTTTCAGGCATTGTGGTGCTAGCGGTGCTATTGATTGGTATTTTAGTCAGTGGCTTATCCAGTTTGGATTTTGAGTTCATCACCAGTCCGCCTTCTCGCAGACCAGAAGAAGCAGGCATTTGGCCTGCCCTTATCGGTACAGTTTATTTGCTCATTATTACAGCGCTCGTTTGTTTTCCGATTGGTGTAGGTTCAGGCATTTTCTTGGAAGAATTTGCCAGCGACAATCTATTTACCAAGATTGTTGAAATTAATATCAGCAACTTAGCCGCTGTTCCCTCAATCATCTACGGGATGCTGGGATTGTTCGTCTTTGCTCGTATCTTTGAACCGCTTACCGGAGGTCGCAGCATCATCTCAGGCGCGCTGACGCTGGCCCTTTTGATTTTGCCTGTGATCATCGTGGCTACGCGAGAGGCACTAAGGGCCGTTCCAGACAGCTTGCGCTTGGCCGGGGATAGCCTGGGGCAGCACATGACTGCGTACAGTCTGCCACCGCGTCGAGCCCAAAGCCATCCCGGCA
>JAAHIC010000201.1 GCA_010671965.1 Leptolyngbya sp. SIO4C5 | reverse complement strand
GCCTCTAGGCGTACCAGATCTCCTGGCACTAGCTGATCGGCTGGCAATTGCTGCGGTTTGCCCCCCCGGATCACGGTCGCTTCCGTCACAATAGACTCGGCTAGGGCTTTGATGGCCTGCTCAGCCTTGGCTTCCTGGATATAGCCCACAACCGCGTTAATTAGCACCACCGCAAAGATGACCCCAGCATCGAGCCAGTCCTGCAGCAGCAGGGTAATCCCCCCGGCGACCAGCAAAATGTATAGCAACGGCTGATTAAACTGCTGCAAAAACCGCAGCCACGGGCCGGGGCCTGTTTCGGGCGTGAGCTGGTTGGGGCCAAATGTCTGCTGGCGCTGGCTGATCTCATCTGTCTCTAAGCCAGTATCCGGGTCGCTATGCAACTGGGCCGCTGTCTCCTGCACTGACAGGGGGTGCCACTGTTGCTCTAGAACCTCAGGGGAGAGGGATGCTGCCATAAAGACCTCGTATGCTCAAACCATGACGGGATAAGACCTCTCCTTTGGAGTAGTCGCGACCCACCAAAAGCATGCCGTTCGCTTGTGCCGGATACGTCCCTCAAAAGGTAAGTCTTTTTGAAGGTAAAGTTTTAGTCCCTAAGCAGCTACGGTGGCGCTGGAGCTGATGGTCTATTGGGCCTTGCCTTTGCTAAACAGGAACCACCACAGCTCTAAGCCAATCAGCCCGACACCAGCAGCCGTAACCCCAAGCTTCAGGCCCAAGGGCTGCTCAATCCGGCGAAACTCGCCTGTAGCGGGTTCGGCCATTTGGGCGGGGGCGGGAACCACCGTTCCCAGCAGCAGGCTGAGGCTCAGCAGGCTACCCCAACTATAGTCTCGTCGCTTCATCGTCCTGACCTCCTCTAGCGCCCTCGCTGGGGCTGAAAATTTCTCAAACGTAGGGCATTAGTGACCACTGAAACCGAGCTAAACGCCATCGCGGCTCCGGCAATGATGGGATTGAGCAGCCAGCCAAAGACGGGATAGAGAATGCCGGCTGCAATCGGAATGCCCGCCACGTTGTAGATAAAGGCGAAGAAAAGGTTTTGGCGAATATTGGCAATCGTGGCTTGGCTGAGCTGAATTGCGGTGACGATGCCCTGCAGATCGCCCGAAATTAAGGTGATATCGCTGGCGGCGATCGCCACATCGGTGCCTGTCCCAATGGCAATACCTACATCTGCCTGGGCCAAAGCGGGGGCATCATTGATGCCGTCTCCTACCATCGCCACCTGCCTGCCTTCGGCCTGGATCTGCTTAATTTGAGCGGCTTTTTGATCCGGTCGCACTTCTGCCAGGACGCGGCGAATCCCTACTTCAGCGGCGATCGCCTCGGCTGTTTGCTGATTGTCGCCGGTCAGCATAACCACTTCTAGCCCCAGCCTTTGCAACGCTTTCACGGCCTCAGCCGAGGAGGGCTTCAGGGCATCGGCAATGCCTAAAAGGGCTTCGGCTTTACCGTCTACGGCGATCCAGGCCGTGGTTTTAGCCGCGGCCTCTAGGGCCTGCCGCCGACTTTGCAACCGGCTGGTTTCAATCCCAAGCTGCTGCATCCAGCGATCGGTGCCAATCTGCACAAGCTGGCCGTCGACTGTGGCCTGGACGCCCCGCCCAGTGACTGCTTCAAAGTCTTCGGTCGTGGCTAGCTGCGATTTGCCAATGCCCTGGGATGCGGCGTAGCTGACAACGGCAGCGGCCAGCGGATGTTCCGAATTGCGCTCGACGGCAGCGGCGAGCTGTAAAAGCTTGATTTCGTTGCTGTTGGCTGTGCCGCGCACTGTGAGATAGTCGGTGACAGTGGGCTTACCCTGGGTGAGGGTGCCGGTTTTATCCAACACAACGGTCTGGAGCTTGTGAGCCTGCTCCAGGCTGCTGGCCCCTTTAATCAAAATACCGTTCTCAGCCCCTTTGCCCGTCCCTACCATGATCGAGGTGGGCGTCGCCAATCCCAGAGCGCAGGGACAGGCAATAATCAAGACCCCCACGGTAGTCAGCAGAGCCAGGGTTGGGTTGCCCATGAGATTGAACCAGAGCAGAAACGTCATGAGGGCGATCGCTATCACCGCTGGCACAAACCAGCTCGTCACCTGATCGGCTAGCTTCTGAATGGGCGCTTTTGATCCCTGAGCCTCTTGCACCAGCTTGACGATTTGAGCCAGCAGCGTCTCTTTGCCTACCCGCGCTGCCCTGAACCTAAAGCTGCCAGTTTTGTTGAGGGTGGCTCCGATTACCTCTTCCCCCACCCCCTTTTTGACCGGCATCGGTTCTCCCGTCACCATCGATTCATCCACCGTGGAACTCCCGGCGACGACTTCCCCATCCACCGGGATTTTCTCCCCCGGTCGCACAATCACAATGTCGCCCACGGCGACTTCCTGGATGGGAATATCTATCTCTTCACCCTGGCGCACTACCCGCGCCGTGTTGGCCTGCAGGCCCATGAGCTGACGAATAGCATCTGAGGTTTGACCTCTAGCGCGATCTTCCAAATATCGTCCCAGCAGCAGCAGCGTAATAATCACCACGGCTGCTTCATAGTAAACTTCCGGGGCCAAGCCCTGAGAAATCAGAACTGTCGGCAGCAGGGTGACAAAAATTGAGTAAAGATAGGCGGTGCCAGTGCCCAAGGCAATCAGGGTGTTCATGTTGGCGCTGCGATGCCAGAAGGCTTTCCACGCGCCGACGAAAAAGGACTGACCACACCAAAACAAAACCGGGGTCGCTAGAATTAGCTGCAGCCAGGGATTGTGCAAAAACATCGGCCAGCCCGGAATGGTCAGACCCGTCATGGCCGGAATTGACCCCACCACGATGACGCCGCTGACGAGGCCGCTGATGATGACTTTGGTCAGCAGCGATCGCTGCTCAGCGCGGCGTTCGGCCTGGGCTTGGGCATCCTCTTCCCCCAGCCCCAAGTCTTCTACAGGACTTGCTTCGTAGCCGGCCTCAGCCACTGCCGCCTGAATCTGCTCTAGGCTGGTGCGCTGCTCGTCATACTTAACGCTGGCTTGTTCTGCCGCAAAGTTCACCTGCACGCGCTCCACGCCAGCCACCTGCTGAATTGCGGTTTCAATGTTGCTGGCGCAGGAAGCACAGCTCATGCCCCTGAGCTTGAGGGTGGTTGCAGTCATGGTAGAGTCCTCACAAGTTGACGCCAATAGCTGAGGGATCAGGCTACGGTATAGCCCGCCTGCTCAATCGCCTGACGCACAGCTCCTTCGCTGGCTGCGGTTTCAATCTCGACTCGCTTAGTTTGCGGCTCGGCTACAACCTGAGCGCTGCTATCCACGGCCTTAACCGCCTTGGTAATGCTGGTGGCACAAGCGTCGCAGGCCATATTGGGGACGTTGAACTGAATTTTCATGGCGCTGACCTAATTGACTATGACTCCTAGGTTAAAGCCTACAGCTAACTAGAGAGTCTAGGGGGGCTAGCCTTAATGACCGCTATTGCGGCTGTGGCAGCGAGTAATCCAGATGCGAGATCAGGTCTCCGCTAGCGGTATGGTTTCAATGAGGGGACAGATCTCACCGGGCTGGGGCCGGGGCTGATTGGCCGCCCAGCGATCGCGGTAGTTTTCCAGCTCCGCTTTAAAGCTCAGCATTTGCTGAATCTGTGCCTCTAGCTGCTCAATTTTCTGCTGCAGAATTGACTGCACCAGTTCACAGGGAAGATCTCCCTGATTGTGCACATTGAGCACTTCACTCACATCTTCCAGCGAGAACCCCAGGGCCTGCGCCTTCTTAATAAACTGCACCTGCTGTACGGTTTCTGGTTCGTAGTAGCGGTAGCTGTTTTCGCCGCGCCGGGACTGGATTAAGCCCAGGCTTTCGTAGTAGCGCAGCGCCCCCACGGCCACCCCTGTTTGCTTTGACACTGCTCCAATTTTTAATCCGGTTGCGACAGTCATCAGTTTGTCCTATGGGGTTTCTGTCAGCCTAAACCTTTTAGCTAACTTTAGGGTTAAAGAGAGCGGAAATTTGACCGAATTAGCTCAGAAACGGACGTAGGCGATCGCCCATCTGCGCACTGGCACTATCGCCTGTGACCAGCTCAATCTGCTCTGGGCCGATGGCCCCCAAGCCTAAATCGGCTGCCCGCCGAATCTGGGCTTGGCTCCAGATAGAGCCGCTGCTGACGGTGCGAGTCGTACCCAACAGCCGCAAAATCGCAATTCCCACCGCGTCGATCGCAATTCGATCCGTACTTGCCAGCATCACCCCGGCGTTAACCCGCTGTCCCTGCTCCGGGCCGCCGCTGACAAAAGCCTCCACGCCGTCAATTAGATTCACCGCCGGACGATAGGTGCGGTTCACTTCCGCAATCATCAGGCGCTGGTTGGCTGAGCGGTGTAGTTCTCGCATGTAGTCGTGTCCGTCGCCCGGCACGCGGCGGGCCACCATGCCAATAGTATTCTTCAGCGACAGGGTGAAGTGACCGCCAAAGCGATGGGTCTTCAGGCAGCAGGCATTCACAATGGCGTCTGCTGCCAGCACGGGCTGGGCGATGGCAAAGCCCTGCGACCAGTGACTGCCCTCGCTAGCAAAATACTGCCAGCGATCGCGGCCCAGTTCGTCAAACACTAGCGGCGTGAAGCCATAGCGATCGGCTAGAGCAAACACCTGTCGCTGCTGCAGCGTGCGGCGCGTGTCGGCCATACCGGAGCGATCGCCCACGCTAATCTGACTAGCTCCGGCCCCCTGAATTTCCTGCACCAGAGTTTCGAGGACAGCCGGATCGGTCGAGGCCGGAGCTGGATCGGCGGTGTTGTAGTTGGGCTTGATGAAAACGCGCTTACCCTGAAAGCTCGGCGGCTGCAACAGCTCCAAGGCGCGGCGTACCCCTAGCACCCGGTCGCTGGTACTCACCAAGACGACCCGGTGTGGGTTCAGTCCGGCGGCGGCTAGGGGCGTGGCCTGGGCTAAGGCATTGAGTGGGAGTGCCGGTGTGATGGGCAGGGCCGAGGCAGGTGTTGCCCAAGACCGTAGGGCTGCTGGCAGCAGGGCAGCGCCGCTCATGAGGCCCAATCGTTTCAGCAGGCGGCGGCGGGAAGGCTGGGCAGGCAGAAAATCAGGCATAGGAAATGGGGTTAATGTCAGCTCCAGGTTTCGAGTTCTAAGCTTTGGGTTTCAAAGTGTTGGCTGGGTACCAGAACTGGAAGCCTGGGCGCTGGTTGACTATTAAGCAAACCAACTCCTTTCTATTGTGGCGATCGCAGATGAGAATTGCCTGAATCCGTGCGATATCTTGAGCAGTAAAGTTGCCCCTAAAAAATATCTATGTCTCAACCCCCTCATCCGCTGCGGCTGTACCTAGAAGCAGACCGCGAGCCCACCCGTCATGCCACCTGGCTAGAGCTGTTTTTTGATCTGGTCTTTGTTTTTGCGATCGCTGAGCTAGCTCATCTGCTGCACAGCG
This sequence comes from Leptolyngbya sp. SIO4C5, assembly GCA_010671965.1. Taxonomy (GTDB): domain Bacteria; phylum Cyanobacteriota; class Cyanobacteriia; order Phormidesmidales; family Phormidesmidaceae; genus Sphaerothrix; species Sphaerothrix gracilis. The sequence continues at coordinate 2,056 of JAAHIC010000201.1, read as the reverse complement.
ACCTTAGCTGGGCCGGAATTGCCAGCTTTGCCGCCCTATTCGTGCCCGTTTGGTGGTTGTGGATTGACTTTAGCTATTACGCCGATCAGTTTGACGTCGATCGCGGGCCTTACCGGCTGGTGATGCTGGGCGTCATGTTTGGCATCGTGGTGATGGCGCTGACGGTGCCCAATGCCCTCAGCGGTGGCTCGGCCCAGTTTGCGGCTATCTATGCCACTTTGCGGTTAGTGATTATCTTTCTATACGTGCAGGCTTGGCGGTTTGTGCCGCCCTCACGTGAGTTAACGGCCCGCTACACGGTCAGCTTCTCAATTGCGTTTTTTCTGTGGCTGCTGTCCATTGCTGTCCCGGAACCCACACGCTTCTGGCTGTGGGCGATCGCCCTGCTGATTGAAATTAGCAACGGCCCCATCACCTATCTGACCATCCGCTCTGTACCAACCCAAAAATCCCATATGGATGAGCGTTTTGGTCTATTCGTCATCATCGTTCTCGGAGAGGCCATCATTGCGGTTGCTACCGGCGTCTCGCAGACTGACTGGCAATGGCCCAGCGTCCTGGCTGGGCTAGCCGGTTTTCTCGCTGCGGTGAGTCTGTGGTGGATGTATTTTGAGCGGGCCGATGAATCGACAATCAACTGGGCGCTGCGCAGCGGCAGGCGGGCACTGCTGCGATCGTACATCTACGGCTATAGTCACCTTCTAATCTTTATGGGTATTGTGGCGACCGGAGTCGGCATCCAGTTTGCCATTGAAGCCGCCGCTGGACACAGCTTTCCAATCGTGGCTCGCAGCGTTTTCTGTGGCGGAGTCGCCCTATTTCTGACTGGCGTAACTGCGGTTCAGTGGGCTGCCCCCCACTCTTTACCGAAGCCCGTGATTGCCGCGCGGCTAGGCTTAGCCCTGTTGGCCCTGAGCCTGATTCCCTGGGCAGGGCTGTCTGCCTGGGGGTTAGTTCTCCTCTTGAGCTTGCTGCTAATAGCGCTGAATCGATTTGACGGTATTTCTCTGCCAGCCTAGGCGAAATCTGTTGATGCTCTAGTAGCAAATTTAAGGCATGGGGGGACTGTGCCTCAATCCAGGCGATTTCGTGGTCATATTTTCTACTTTAAGACTTTAATCTAGCTAAGATGCTAGAACGTCTACAAGGCTGTCTGCAAACTGGGCAACCTAGCAGTCAGTACTTGGCAGTTGGACTAATGGATTTAGCCTGCTAGGGGTGCATTGATTATCCATCAGCCTGCTCAAATTGTCAGAAATTAATGACTAAAACTTTAGCTTCTTCACTGCGCTTACCGCGTAGCCTTAGCTCTTTAGAAACTTGGGGATTTGGGTTGACGGGTTTGCTGCTGTGGTTAGGGGTAGCCCCTGCAATGCAGCTAGAACTCGGCTGGCAGGCTTTGGGAATTTGGCTGCCTAGCGCACTTATCGGCATCTTGATCAACTTGCAGGTTCAGCGTTTAGGTGAAGAATGGCCTGACCTATCGGGTGGGACGCCCAGCTATCTCAGCCGCCTGCTGCCTACTCTTCCCTGGCTGGCAACCTACGGCGCACTGGGATACTATCTGAGCTGGGTGGCGGTGCTGCCTGTGAGCGCCATTGTGCTGACGGATTTAGTCCAAGTCAATCTCGCCCCTTTTGGCATCGACTGCCCTGTCCTGCTGCTCAAAGTTGGCTTTACGGCGATCGCTTTTGCCGTTGCTTTTAGCGGTACCCGGGCGCTGGGAATTTTACACCTGTTCTTCGTGGTGCCGGCTGTCTCGCTGCTGCTGCTGTTCTGTGTGCAAGGTTTGGGCTGGTTTGTGATTAGCGGTAACAGCCTCTCACCTATTACCTGGGGCGACTTTCATCTGGGACTTTGGGCCAAGTGGTATACCATTGCTAGCTATGCCGTCTATGCCTGTGAGAGCGGCTCTGCTTTTGTCGCCGATAGCCGCTCTCCTCGAAACACGCTCAGGGTCTTACCTTTAGCGGCAGCCCTTATCCCTTTAGTTTACCTGGCAGGCAGTTGGATTCTGCTACGGTCGAGTCTGCCCATGACTGGAACTGACGTACCC
>JAAHIC010000200.1 GCA_010671965.1 Leptolyngbya sp. SIO4C5 | reverse complement strand
GGACCAGGTGGGGGGCCATGTCCTCCAGCATGTAGCGCGGGATGTTAATCTGGTAGTTGTCCGAGAGAAACCGGATCACTTTCTCTTGGTCGAAAGCTTGGCCGTCGAACTGACCAATGGCGAACATAACGAAAGGCTGAAGGCAGTCGACGGCGGATCGGGCCCCCTTGACGAACCGCGCCTGGAGATACGCGAACGCCCGCAGCTCCGGGTCGCGGGCGGTGGGGTCCAGTAGCGCTCTGGCTGCAACCATCGGATGATCGGCCTTCCACCTCCAACAACGTCTCGTCAAGGATCAGGCGATTCGCGCCGGATGGCAAGCGTGCTTTAGGCGCTCGGCCGAGCCCTTGAAACTCTATCGGCTCAGCATGGCCTGAAGCAGTGGGTTGAAATTCCGCCCTTCAGTAACATCAGCGCGGGCCGCAACAAAGTTAAAGCCAAAGTACAATCTTGTGACTTGATCGTGGTGATAACCGGATATATGAGCCACAAACTCACCAATAATATTCAGAGCCTGAAGGAGTCTGGGGCTTTGACTGGCGACGTACTGCTGCTTAGCTGTCGTGGTAAAAGCGGCGTGATTCGCGAAGTACTCAACTATGTCACGCAAAAACAGGCTTAGCAGCAACAGTCCTCGCCCGGAGGGACGCTGGCCTAGTCACAACGTCCCCCCAATTTGCTGCCTAAGCTAAAACCTGCTTGAGGGCAGTCAGCAAAGTATCTACCCTCTCTGGCTGGCTATTGTGGCCCATCAGACCCAAGCGCCAAACCTTACCTGCCAGTTCTCCTAAGCCGCCGCCAATCTCAATGTTGTGTTCCGTTAGCAGTTGGCGCGTGACCGCTTTAGCGTCTACGCCAGCAGGAACCTGAACCGTTGTTAGCGTGGGCAATCGATAGGCTGCCTCAACATGACAGTCTAGGCCCAGCTTAGCGAGGCCCGCCCATAGTTTTTCTGCCGTTTGCTGATGGCGCTGCCAGCGAGCCTCTAGTCCTTCTTCGGCTAGCAGGCGCAGGGCTTCTCGTAGGGCAAAGGTGAGGTTGACGGGTGCGGTGTGGTGATAGGTGCGATCGCTGCCCCAGTACTTCGCCAATAGCGAGGCATCTAAATACCAGTTAGGCACTTTATCAGAGCGTTGCTGCAGCTTTTCAACAGCGCGGGGACTCATCGTAAAAGGCGAAATTCCTGGCGGACAGCTCAGCCCCTTTTGGCTGCAGCTATAGGCCAAGTCCACGCCCCACTCGTCTAGAAAAATTGGGACGCCGCCTAGACTGGTGACGGTATCTAGCAGCAGCAGGCAGTCAAACTCGCGGCAGAGATCGCCCACTCCTGCTAAAGGCTGCCGTGCCCCTGTAGAGGTTTCTGCATGGACGAGCGCTAGAATCTGGGGCCGATGGGTTTCCATTGCGCGGCGCAGCTCACTGAGGCTAAAGACCTGACCCCAAGGCTTGTGTAAGGTACACACTTCTGCCTGATAGCGTCCGGCCATATCCACTAGGCGATGACCAAAATAGCCTTTAACGCCTACTAGCACTTTATCCCCTGGCTCAACCGCATTAGCTAGGGTCGCCTCCATCGCCGCTGAACCTGTGCCGGCAACGGGAAAGGTGATGGGGTTACTGGTCTGCCAGGCGTAGCGCAGTAGGGACTGCACTTCATCCATCATGTGTAGATAGGCCGGATCTAAGTGCCCAATCGGCTGGTGGTTCATCGCGGCGACGACGGTAGGATCGGCATTGGAAGGGCCGGGGCCAAATAGGAGCCGCTGAGGCACTTCTAGCGGGGCGATCGCTGCGCGATGGGCATTATTAACGGCAGGGGTTGAGGCAGAAAGAGTAGAAGTCATAGGATATTAGCTAAATTGATTACCTGGGTTAAATCTATTGTCGGCTGCCGTGACCCAGGTATTTCTAAAGTTAAGCAACTGAGAGGTCGCTCTGAGAGCAAGTGACAATGGCCGTAGTCATCCTAGCTCTTGCGGTTCAGTGGCAGACTGATATGATTACAGGACATTACAGAGCTAATTAATCAGTCAAACAGGATAGGCTTGATGCGCTTATGATTGTCCCCGCTGATATCAGAGCGGCGATCGCTCATCCGCTACAAGAGTACGTTTGCCAATCCCCTCTTAATCTCTATAAAGCACCTACGAGCAACAGCTTGGTAACTCAGGCCGCCAGCGGTCGTTACTTGCGAGTATTGGGGACTGAAGCTGACGCGATCGCCGTACGCCTAGTTGAAGACGACTATCCGGGCTGGGTCAGGTTGTCAGACTGGGCGGCTCTACAGCCCGCTACGCAACCTTACCGGGCACCTGTGCTATCGACCTCAGCGATTCAGGCCCGCCTGCCGCAGATAATAGTCTTCACCGAAGCGGCAATGCAGCAGCCGAATGAGTATCTCTGGGGCGGCACCGTCGGCCCCAACTACGACTGTTCCGGCCTGATGCAGACGGCCTTTGCCGCCGCCGGAATCTGGCTTCCCCGAGATGCCTACCAGCAGGCTGCTTTTACCCAGCCAATTTCTCCGTCAGAGCGCCAGCCAGGAGATCTCATTTTCTTCGGCACTTCTGAGCGGATTACCCACGTGGCTCTCTACCTAGGGGGCGATCGCTACGTGCACAGCTCTGGCAAAGACCAAGGACGCAACGGCATTGGTATAGACTCCATCAGTGATCCTCGCGATCCGGTAAGTTGCCTCTATCAGGCCCAGTTGCTCAGCTTTGGTCGAGTTGTGGCCAGCTACCAGCCGACTGGCAAAGACTACGCTAGCCGCTCTGACCTAACCGCCCCCATCTCGCCCCTGCCGTAATCCTATGCCTGCTGCTCTCAAGTCTATTCTGGCTCGATTCAAACCCTATGTGCGCTGGTTGGTCTTGGGCATAGCGCTGCTGCTGATTGGGCAGACCCTGCTGGAGAACTGGCAAGAAGTGCTGTCAATTCGCCTCAGTCTAGCCGATCGCGCCTGCTTAGTCATGGCTTTGGGAATTACCCTGGCTGCTCATATCTGGTCGGGCTGGGTTTGGGGCTGGGTGGCCCAGGTCTGCGGCTGTCCGGTTTCAAATATTTGGGCAATACAGACCTATCTCAAAACAAACATTGCCAAGTATCTACCCGGCAATGTTTGGCATTTTTACAGCCGGGTCAAAGCCTTACAGGCTAAGGGTGCTATGTTAGGAACCGCCATCATCGGCGTGCTGTTAGAACCCATTTTGATGGTGGCAGCCGCCCTGATTTTGGCCCTGTTTGGCAATCAGCAACTGTTACTGCAGCTAGGTATCTTATTTGCCGTTCTCATTGCCGTGCATCCGCGCTTTTTGAATCCGATCCTGCGCTTTTTAGGTCAGGCTAAAGCAGAAACCTCTGAACCTTTAACGGCCCGGCTCAGGCAGTATCCGTGGAAATCGCTGCTGGGAGAACTGGGCTTTGTCATTCTCAGGGGGCTGGGTTTTGTCAGCGTTGTGCTGGCATTTCGGCCTCTGACGGGGAGCGAAATACCGTTGATTATCAGCGGTTTTAGCTGGGCTTGGCTGCTGGGCTTGGTGGTGCCGGGTGCCCCCGGTGGCCTAGGCGTATTTGAAGCAACTGCGATCGCAATACTTGCTGATACTCTCTCGCCCGCAATTGTTCTCAGCAGTGTTGTCTGCTATCGCCTCATCAGTACCCTCGCTGAAGCAATGGGCGCAGTACTAGCCTGGTTGGATCAGCGCTGGAATGAGCGGCAAAATCAGCCGACCGGCTAATCGCATTGGCCAATTGGCTGGCTGATGGCTAATAGTGTCAACATTTAGCTGAGGTCTGTGACAAAATGAAAATCTACGATCCCCTCAGCAGATGGGAACCTTGAACAGTGATAGCCATGTGTTCTCGACTATTCATTTGCTCAGCCATCCATTTTTATGGATTCTCTACCTCATTTAGAGCCTGAATATGCAGATATTTTGACAATGCCTGCGCGGGTATCGCCTGAAGCAACGGTTGCTGAAGCGATCGCGCTGATGACGCCAGCCCAGGCCATTTCAACTCAAGGTGATGGCACCGCCTGTTTGCTAGTCGTCGAGAATGAGCGCCTTATCGGTCTATTTACTGGGCAAAACCTAATTTGCTGTGCCAATGCTGAGGCTATTTTTAGCCAAACAACTGTGTGCCAGTGGATGACTTCTCCGCTGATAACCCTAACGCCCCAGCAGTTAAATGACGGGAAACGACTGATTACGCTGCTACGGCAAAACCAGTATCTACCAATTGTGGATGACTGCCAGCGACCGCTAGGAATCATGAGCGAGACTGGCCTGCTGCGCCTTTTAGACACTGCTAAGCTAGCTGAGCATCTACAACAGTCACTTTCTCTGGCCGTACCGCCTCAAGCTCATCAGCTATCTGAGGCTGATGAATTGCAGCCAATCCAGGCAGCCGGGGATCTGCCTGATCCAACCTCGCTGCGACAATACGCGCAAATCGTTTTTGACTCACCCGCTCGCATTTGCATCATCGATCGCAACGGCATTTATCAAACGGCTAACCGAGCCTATTTAGAATGGCAAAAGCAGTCAGTCAAAACCCTCAAAGGCTGTAGCGCTAGCGAGGTTTTAGGTGCTGAGTACTTCAACTGCTCTGTGAAGTCCCGTCTCAATCGCTGTCTTGCCGGGGAGACAATTCACGATGAGGAATGGGTTACGGTCGGTATTCACCCTGAGTTCATCAGTATTACCTATTCTCCCTACTTTGAGGCTGACGGTCAGATTTCAGCCGCCATCATAACCGTGCGCGATATTTCTCAGCTCAAACGGGCTGAACGAGCCGAAGGGCAGCTCCGCCAACGCGAAGCCTTTTTGCGCAATATCTTTGATTCGGTGACAGAGGTAATCTGGGTCGCTGAGCGCTTGGAAGACGATGAATACTGGATTGTCAGCGCCAATGAAGCGGTGCAGTCAATCTTAGGCATTTCAACTTTGGACTGGATTGGGCGACGGCTAGAAGAACTTTGGGCCCCGGAAACGGCTGAGATTATGCGATCGCGCTATCGTGCCTGTCTGGAACATGGACAGCCTGTGACCTGGGAAGGCCCGATTAGGACAGCTACGGGATCAAAGTGGATGCTAACAACCCTGTCGCGTTTAGATGACTGTCAGGGCAAACCCAGGGTGCTGGGCGTGAGCGCCGATATCAGCGATCGCAAACAGGCCGAAGAATCTCTACGGCGGCTAGAAGAACTCCATCGCAGCACTTTAGAAGCGCTGCCGGATCTGATTATTCGCATGAAATCAGATGGTACCTATCTAGATGTTAAGTCAGCCACAGAATCACCCATGATTCCAGTGATGACTGGCAATACTGTTTGGGAGGCCCTACCGCCAAAACTTGCCCGTCATCGACTCTTTCTGACTGAGCAAGCGCTACAAACTCGGGAAATCCAGGTTTACGAATATAGTCTGAGGATCCAACAGAATTCTCGGCGTCAGGAGGCTCGAATTGTACCGCTGAAAGCCGACGACGAAGTTCTGGTGATCATCCGAGATGTAACCGATCGCTATTTGGCAGAGATGGAACGGCAGCAAGCCCTGAAAGAGCTGCGGCTACTCAACCAGGAGCTAGAACATCGAGTTGCCCAGCGCACTCAAGAGCTACGAGAGAGTGAGCAACGATTTCGGACAATATTCGAGCAGGCGGCTGTCGGCATTGCGCAGGCCGATATGTCAGGGCGATTTCTGCAGGCAAATCAGCGCTTTTGTGATCTTGTGGGTTACAGCCCAGACGAACTCTATCAGAAAAAATATCGCCATCTAACCCCGTCAGAACATTTACCGCAGGACGATCGGCTCATGGCTTCACTGCTAGCCGGAGAAATTAAGTCCTTTTCACTAGAGAAGCAGTATCTTCGCAAAGGAGGGGCGCTGCAGTGGATCAATCTCACCGTCTCGCTGATGCGAGATCAAGAGGGACGGCCTCAGTACAATATCGGCATTATTGAAGATATTAGCGATCGCAAAGCTGCAGAAGCTGCCCTGAGAGAGAGCGAAGAGAGATTTCGGGCCATCTTTGAGCAAGCGGCTGTTGGGATTAGCCAAACCGATCTGTCAGGCCGATACATACAGGTCAATCAAACTTTTTGTCAACTGCTGGGCTACAGCGAGACAGACCTCTTAGGCCAGCCCTGGCAAAATTTTATTCATCCCGATGACCTCACTAAGGATCAGTCCTTGGTGCAGCGGATCTTTGAGGGTGAAATAACCTCTTTTTCGACCGAAAAACGGTATCTGCGCCGTGACGGGCAGACTCTCTGGACGCAAAAGACGCTTTCAGTCATGCGCAATGAAAGCAATGCTGTCACCTGCGTGGTCGCTGTAATTGAAGACATTAGCGATCGCAAGCGAGCTGAGCAGGCGCTGCAAGAGAGCCAGCAGCAGCTTGCTTCTATTGCCGACAATATTCCGGGCAATATCTTTCGGGAAGTGTTTCATGCCGATGGCCGCATTACGCTCTCTTTTATGAGCCAGGGAGAAAAAGAGCTTTCGGGCATTGATCCAGAAAAAATTCAATATGATCGCGATCGCCTTTTAGCTTCTGTTCATCCGGCTGATCGTTCTGAGTTCGAGCGGCAGCTCATCGCCTCAGCTAAAGCCCTACAGCCTTTTGACTATGCGTACCGGGTGGTTCATACTTCTGGAGAAATTCGCTGGGCCAAAGAGAACATTCGCTTTTTCCAGCTCGATAACGGCGATATCATCGGTGACGGCATCACGCTAGATATCACCCAGCAGAAGCGAGCAGAAGCAGAAGTGCGGCGGGCTTTGGCCCAGGAAAAAGAGCTAAATCAGCTCAAATCTCGCTTCATTTCTACCACATCCCACGAGTTTCGCACCCCCCTAGCGGTGATTGCCTCGTCTGCTGGCATTCTGCAGGACTTTGCCAACAAGCTCTCAGATGAGCGTAAACAGCAGCACTTAAAAACAATCCAGACCTACATCAAACATGTGACGCGGCTGCTAGACGATGTTTTGCTTATGAACCGGGCTGAGACGGGGCGGTTGGCATTTCAGCCTAGTCCCCTGCGGCTCGTAGAATTTTGTCAGGGGTTAATCGCGGAGCTACAGCCCAGTATGCCTGAGCATGAGCTGCTTTTTCAGGTATGCCAGCAGCCAGCGATCGCCGCCGAGAACTTTGAAGCTGAAATCAAAGCTGATCCGGAACTGCTGCGCCGGATTTTTTGCAACTTGCTTTCAAATGCCGCCAAATATTCTGAACCAGGGAGTCCCATCGATTTTATTTTGGCGGTACAGGCAAACTGGGTACAGGTTGAAATCTGCGATCGCGGCATCGGCATTCCGCTAGAAGATCAGCCACAGCTATTTGAGGCTTTTCACCGCGCTCAAAACGTCGGCAACATTGCCGGGACGGGGTTAGGATTGTCTATTGTCAAGCAGTGCCTCGATCTCCACGGCGGTCAGATTTCGTTTGAGAGTGCCCTGGTGCAGGTGACTC
>JAAHIC010000020.1 GCA_010671965.1 Leptolyngbya sp. SIO4C5 | reverse complement strand
TCGACCGTGTATTTTTCCATTTTATTTAAGTTTTTTTTATTTTTTCAATAAAATTAAGTTTCAATGGCTTTTGGCAAAAAAAAACCAAGTTAGGATCTGTATTGGACGCTCGGCCCTACAGGCGATCGCCCAGGGCATTAGCAACTCTGCCAGTAACGGCTGGGTGTTTTCTGCAGATTAGGGCAAGAATGACATCGTGCAAAGCAGTCAACCCTGCCTATAGCCCTAACAGCCTAGACAAAGTGCCTTAACGTTGCTCACAATTTTACCTGATTTCATTCAGCTTCCCGGTGAACTCGCCAGAACTCTTTGCGGCGACGGCGCTGGCGTTGGGCTCAAAGCTCAAAAGTTCGCTGCCGCGATGAGTGACTACTTTCGCCTACTTCAACTTATGTTTAGATTTGCAAGATTTTCTTGTATTAGATTTAATGATATTTAATATTAGCAACAATCATTGCGACTTATATTGCCAAAGCGTCCCCGCACTTCTATTCTGAAGTTTACGTTCAGAGTTACGCAGGCCAAAATACAGAACTTGAAACTCTTGGCAAAAGTCGTCGCTTGCCTGGTTTTTGTTGCCCTGATTTTTCAGACGGTAAATTTACTTCCAGGAAAGCTGAGGGCTTTTGCGCCTGTGCCTGTTTTATGAGGAGATTACGACAATGCCTATTGCCGTTGGAATGATTGAAACCAAAGGGTTTCCTGCCGTAGTTGAGGCAGCAGACGCGATGGTGAAAGCTGCTCGTGTAACCCTGGTAGGTTACGAAAAGATTGGAAGTGGCCGCGTGACCGTGATTGTGCGCGGAGACGTCTCCGAGGTGCAGGCATCAGTGGCGGCGGGAATTGAGTCAGCCAAGCGCGTCAATGGGGGAGAAGTGCTGTCTACGCATATTATTGCGCGTCCGCACGAAAACCTGGAGTTTGTGCTGCCCATTCGCTATACCGAGGCCGTCGAGCAGTTCCGAACTTAGCCTATCTGGCCCTTTGTCCTAGATAGGCTAGCGAACTTTAGATGGCGTCCCAGAGAGGGTGTACCAGCTTTGGGCTTGGCCGCGGCACATTTAGAGATGACAGTCTCGGTGACTTAGCTTTCTATATTTTTTGATTTGGTTACGACTCACGCTCCGTAGTTTTTAGATAAAGGTAAGGTTAAACAATGGCGATCGCAGTTGGCATGATTGAAACCCTGGGTTTTCCGGCTGTTGTAGAAGCAGCAGACGCCATGGTCAAGGCTGCACGGGTGACTCTCGTTGGCTACGAAAAGATTGGTAGTGGCCGCGTAACCGTGATTGTGCGCGGAGACGTCTCCGAAGTGCAGGCATCAGTTGCAGCGGGAATTGAAAACGTCAAGCGCGTTAATGGAGGTCAGGTTCTTTCGACCCACATCATTGCTCGCCCCCACGAAAACCTAGAGTTTGTGCTGCCCATTCGCTACACCGAAGCGGTTGAGCAGTTCAGAGAGAGCGTCAGCGGTATCCGGCCCTACGGTAGATAGGCTTTATGCGCCTGGCAAAAGTTCGTGGCACGGTTGTTAGCACCTGCAAGGAGCCTAGCCTGAGGGGCGCAAAATTTCTCCTGGTTCAGCTCATTGATGAGTCAGGAGATCTTTTGCCGGAGTATGAGGTAGCTGCAGACGTGGTGGGTGCTGGCATCGGTGAATGGGTTTTAGTTTCCAGAGGGAGCGGGGCTAGGCAGCATGACGGCTATTTGGAGCGTCCCGTGGACGCCGCAATTGTGGCAATTGTAGACACCGTCAACATGGACGCGGGCCTGGTTTACAGTAAACGAGACGACTTCAGCTAGCTGCGGTTCTTTGCTCTGCGGAAGCTGGCGATGCGCTCGTCAAGGCTAACGCCCTTTCACAAACGGTTGACTCTTTCGCAGGTGCGCTCTGAGCGCAGGCTTTGCCCATTTTAGCTGTCTCAATCTGATACAGAGATTGTTTCTAATCAGCGATCGCCGCTCGGCGGCTTTCCCAGCCTTTTTCTCATCATGCGATGAAACCTCAAATTGATAGCTCGGCTCAGGTTCACTCCTTTTCCCAAGTCATTGGCGATGTTCGCATAGGGCCAAATGTTTCAGTTGCCCCAGGCACGTCGATTCGGGCTGACCAAGGAGGCCCGTTCCATATTCAAGCGGGTGTGCAAATTCAAGATGGCGTTGTCATCCACGCTCTAGAACAGGGGCGGATTCTGGGCGATAACAATCAGCCCTGCTCTGTTTGGATTGGTGAAAAGGTTACCATTACCCACAAGGTTTTGGTTCACGGGCCTGTCTATATCGGCAAAGACTGCTTCATCGGCTTCCGCTCAACCATTTTTAGTGCTCGAATTGGTCAGGGCTGCGTCATTATGATGCATGCCCTGATTCAGGATGTTGAGGTACCAGCGGGCAAGTTTGTGCCATCGGGAGCCTCAATTACCACGCAAGATCAAGCGGATCGGCTACCGGATGTGCAGCCGGAAGATCGCGCCTTTGCGCAAGATGTGATTGGTGCTAGCCGTTTGGGTTCTAGCTATCTTTACGCTGAAGAGGCTAACCGCATCACCCCCATTCAACAAAAACTTCATCGTCCCCATACGAAGCAGTCCACTGAAAGCAACGGAAGAAACGAGATGCAAACTCAACGATTAGCTCCAGAAATTGTGCAGATGGTGCGGCAATTACTCAGCCAGGGCTATCAAATCGGCACCGAACACGCAGATGTGCGTCGCTATCGCAGTGGCGTTTGGCAGACCTGTTCGCCCATTCAGTCCAATCGGGAATCAGAAGTATTTGCCGCTTTAGAAGCCTGTTTGCAAGAGCACACAGGCGAGTATGTCCGTCTGTTTGGAATTGACCCCCAAGCTAAGCGGCGAGTGGGCACGGCCATGACCATTCAGCGCCCAGACGGTAAGCCCATCGAGACTTCTGCCGGACAGACAGTGGGAGCCAGCGTTCCCATTCGTCAGTCTAATAGCTCCGGTCGTCAGCGCAGCGCCAGCTACGGCACCCTCAGCGGTGAAGTTGTGCAGCAGGTAAAGCAGCTCCTCAATCAGGGGTATCGCATTGGCATGGAACACGCCGATTCCCGCCGCTATCGCAGCGGCGTGTGGCAGACCTGTCCGCCGATTCAGTCCAGCCGCGAATCAGAGGTTTTAGCCGCCCTAGAAGCCTGCCTGCGAGAACATGCTGGGGAATATGTCCGCATGTTTGGTATCGATCCGCAGGTTAAGCGGCGGATTGCGACGACGACAATTCAGCGTGCTGACGGCAAGCCGGTTGAACTCTCTGGCAATGGAGCGGCCTATAGCCATTCGCCTGATAATTCGTCTCGCTCGGAGCAGCGGGCCGCTACGGCAACTGGAGCGCTGAGCGCCGAGGCAATTCAGAAGGCGCGGCAGTTGATCAGCCAGGGCTATCAAATTGGCACCGAACACGCAGATGTGCGTCGCTACCGCAGTGGCGTCTGGCAAACTTGTTCGCCAATCGAATCCAATCGAGAGGCAGAGGTTCTAGCCGCCTTAGAAGGCTGCGTGCAGGAGCACGCTGGAGAATATGTGCGCATGTTTGGCATTGATCCTCAAATGAAGCGCCGTATGGGATCTCCTCTAACCATTCAGCGTCCGGGGGATCCGCCCCAACGGTCAGCTAAGCCATCTCAAAATGGCAGCAGAGCCGCTTCGTCGGGCTATGAGAACGGCAATGGGGCAACCGCTACTAGTCAAGCGCTCAGTTCAGAGTTGGTGCATAAGGTTCGCCAGAGTCTATCTCAGGGCTATAGGCTGAGCCTGGAGTATGCTGACCGCCGCCGCTATCGTAGCGGTGCCTGGCAAACAGGGCCAAGCTTACAGTCCCAGAGCCAGTCGGCTGTAATTGCCACTTTGGAAGACTTTATGCAGTCCCATGTGACTGAGTATGTCCGTTTGATTGGCATTGACCCCCAGGCCAAGCGGCGCGTTTTTGAGGAGACAATTCAGCGCCCGGATGGTCGCCTAGAACCCGCTCATACGGATAGACAGGCTACAGCGGCGGCGGCAACGCCTTACGCCAATCCCCCTAAATACAACAGCCCCGCCGCCTCACCCAGCCGCAATGGCGGTTCAAGTAGCGCCCTCAATGCTGATTTACGTCAGCAGGTCACTCAGCTAGTGAATCAGGGCTATCAGGTTGGCACTGAGTTTGCCGATCGCCGTCGCTACAGCAGCGGTGCCTGGAGCAGTGGCGAATCGATTCATAGCAGTCGTCCGGCTGATGTAATTTCCTCTTTGGAGAGGCTGCTGGCTGATCACAGCGGCGAGTATGTCAGACTGGTCGGTATCGATCCGAAAGCAAAGCGGCGGGTGCTAGAAGCAACCATTCAGAGACCTTAAGCCCGAAAATTACTTATGGGATCGTCCCCGCTACGGCTGAGTAGCCAAAGTCACTTTTGTGCCATTGGAGAGGTGGAAATTCACCCTAGCGTGGCGATCGCCCCTGGAGCTGTTCTAGAAGCGGCTCCAGGCAGCCGTATTTGTCTAGCGGAGGGAGTCTGCATTGGGGCTGGTAGCGTACTGCAGGTGTATCAGGGACTGCTAGAGCTGGCTGCGGGCGCTAGCCTTGGCAAGGGCGTTTTGGTCGTTGGCAGCGGTCGCATTGGGGTTCACGCCTGCGTCGGCGCTGAGGCAACCGTCATTAATCCGGCGATTGATGACGGAGCCGCGATCGCAGCTAAGACTCTGGTGGGCGATAGCAGTCGGCAGCTAGCTAAGCCAGTTGCGCCTCCCCAACCTGCTGCGGAGGAGAGCGCTGAGGCGTCAAGCAGCACCGCTAATGCCGAGCCGCCTGTCACTGCGTCCAACGGTTCAGTGCCACCCACTGCCGCTGAGACGACGGCTGAAGCCGCCGCCGAGACGGCCAATGGTAACGGCAAGCTGTCCCAGTTCTCTCACGTATACGGTAAAGATCAGGTCAATCAGCTAATTTCAACGCTATTTCCCCACCGCCGTCCTTTAAATTAGCCTGCTTCTGGTAAATAGCTCATAAAATTGAACTATAAGCTTGTTTCTAGCGCCTCACCATGCAACCTTCTAGCCGTTCCCGTTCAGCTTCCTTCTCTGCCCAATCGTCTGAGCGGGCGCGCCGCTTTCTGCGGGGGGCGCTGGGCATGGTTTCTACTCAAAGCTTTCCAGCAATTATTGGTACGGCAGACGCCATGATGAAGTCGGCTGACGTGCATCTAGTGGGCTATGAGAAAACCGGCAGCGGCCACTGTACGGCAATTGTCCGGGGCGGCGTAGCGGATGTCCGCATGGCAGTAGAAGCAGGCACTGAAACAGCCAAGCAGTTCGGTCAGTTTATTTCAGCCTCTCTGATTCCGCGTCCTTTGCCCAACCTCGAAGCTGTCTTACCGATTTGCGCCCGTTTAGATGAGCTAGATCAAGTTGGGCACGGCCCAACTAGCAATCAGGCTGTGGGGCTGTTAGAAACGCGGGGCTTTCCGGCAATGGTGGGGGCTGCTGATGCCATGACCAAGGCCGCCGAGATTACCTTGGTAGCTCATGAAACCATTGGTGATGGGCTATGCACCATTATTATTCGAGGTAGTTTGCCCAACGTGGCGATCGCCGTAGATGCCGGCATGCACGAAGCCGAACGGATTGGCGAACTCCACTCGGTAATGGTTATTCCTCGGCCTTTAGGTGATTTAGAGCAGTCTTTACCGAAGCCAAAACTTGCTGCTCAGAAACCAGTGCGTTTACCGCTCAGTTTGGCAGAAAAAGAAAAAGAGCTGGTGTCTTTGCCGGAAGCAACTGCCACTCCGACCCCCGAGCGAATGCCGCTGCCGGACTTGGCCCAAATTCCGGCTGAGTCTGAATAAGCATTTTTTTGCGACCGCAGAGTTTTCGTTCTATGAATTAGCTGCTTGTAGCCGTTACACCTGCGAGACAATTGAAACAGAACGCGGCATTCTCTTCATTACCCGAACGGGTTAAAAAAATACGCTGCCAATCTAAAACTGAAGCATGGAGATCGTGCCAGATGTTCTGTTCGTCACCCAGGGAGACAGATCTCAATGAACATCCAGCAGCTTTTACACGAATACAACCGCGGCGATCGCGACTTTTCCCATATTCATCTGCATGGCGTTGATCTGCGGTCTATTAGACTCAGCAGCATCAATCTCAGCGGCACCGATCTGAGCAGTGCCAATCTGAGCCATGCCGACCTCACCCGCGCCAATCTAGCTCAGGCAAATCTTGGCGATGCCGATCTAAAAGGGGCTGATCTCAGCGGCGCTAATCTACAGGAAATCAACCTTATCGGCGCGGATTTACGGGGCGCTAGCCTGGTGGGAGCCGATTTGACCCAGGCCGATCTGCGCAGTGCCGACGTCGAGGGAGCCGATTTGCGCGGCGCTAACCTGACAGCCGTTGAACTCAGCGGCGCTAACTTTAGGCACGTCAATTTGACGGGTGCCTGCATCAGCGACACCGATTTAGAAGGGGCTGATTGTGAAGGAACCAGCTTAGATGAGGTGCAGTCCTGTCAAGTTGAAGCGGCTACCGGGATTCCTCACCGCTGGGTTAGCTGGGGCAGTCACTAACGCAGCAGCGTTGTGGCCACAGACTCTAAGACCTGACTGAAGGGATGATCTGGAAATCGCAGGCAGAAAATATCGCTGCTGCCTAGCCGGATCATCTCTTCCGATAACGGCAAAATACCCGCGACCGGTGTGCTGTAGGTTGTTTCGACTTCGGCTTTGAGGGCGGCAAAGTCAAAAGACATCAGGGCCTTATTAACCAGCAGCAGCATCTTCGGCACCTCCAGCTTGCGGGCAATATCAATGGTCACAGCCGTGCCCTGAAAGTCTTGCCGATCGGGCCGCAGAATTAGCAGCAAAATATCTGAAATGGTAATTGACAGCAGCGTCTCCTCGTTGAGTCCCGGATGGGTATCAATCAGCAGGATATCTAGCTTCAAGGTTTCAATTAAAGACTGAAACCCCTCATTTAATAGGCCGACATCATAGCCCTCCCGCAGTACGCGGGCAATTTCGCCAGCCCGCAGGCTAGAAGGAATTAGATAGATGGCGCTGCGATCGCGCCCGGTGCCCTGCAAGACGGCGCTGACATCGTAGGCGGCCTCTTCAACAGGGCAGCGTCCCCAGAGATAGTCATTTAGCGATCGCTGCATATTGTCTTCGTCAAAGCCAAACAGCACGTGAATGCCAGGAGACTGAATATCCGTGTCAATAATCCCGACTCGATATCCCTGACGAGCCATAAGTGCGGCTAAATTGGCGGTTGAATTTGACTTACCTGTTCCGCCTCGAAAGGAGTGAACAGAGATGACCTTGGTCATAGAGCTAACGTTTGAGATGACGCTGATGGTATGTCTAATGACATTAGTTGTATCATGAGCGCTTCCGGCATTGGTGATGGCCTAAACATGTAAAAACGTTGCCATTTCGGGTCAATTTGCCAAGGTGCGGCTACGCTTGACTAAAGACAGCGGCTCAATAGCGCTGCCTAAAAGCCCTCAATAGATTTAGTCGCAGGTGTTGCAGATACCGTTCTTCCAGGGGATTTGTGGATGGAAACAGCGGTTCAATCGAGTTCGTGGCAGCGGCCTCCCCTCAATAGCGTCGTTAAAGCTGTGGGCCTCACGGCCCTGACAGGTACCTGCTTTTTGCTCCTGTCGCGTCCGGTATTTCGCTGGGATAAGGCTTTTCTCACTGCACCTGTAGATGAAGGGGAGGAAGCGCGCTTAGACGGCGTTCCAATTGTGGTGCGCCCCCGCCCAGGCTTGAGTCGTTCCGCAGCGCCTGAGCGATCGCCCGCCGCCATAGCACCCGCTCGTAGCCGCCGCGCTGCCCCCCGCGAGCGCGCGCCTGCCGCCGCGCCTGAGGCACTGCCTAGCGTAGCGCCGCTCGCGCCTGAAACAAGCGATCGCGCTCCAGTCATGAGCGGTTCAGCCCCATTTGCACCAGCTGCGGCGACGGCTGAGGAACTAGCCACTGCCCCCACTGCTTTGACAACAGCCGCTCAGCCGCTAGCTCCGTCCCCCTCCCCACCTCCCTCCCTAGCCGAACTCACTACTCCGCCCCGATCCGGGGGCCGTCCCCTACCGCTACCAGCCGAAACTGGCCCCCGGACGCCAGAGCTAGCAGCGACGGCTCCTGCGGCTGAAACGGTGCCCAGCAGTCCGGTTCCACTAGCCGATCTGTCGCCCCCGGCTCCCCCTGTCAGTTCCTCCCCGGAGGTTGCAGCTCAACCCGCTCCGGCAGCCCCGCCAAACGAGCAGGCTACCTTACCAGATGCAGTAGAAGACTCCCCTGCCACCGAAGCAGGCATTTTTGTCGAGCAGTTTGAAGTATTGGGCAGCAGCATCTTTAGCGCTGAAACGCTGGCTGAAATTGCTCAAGGTGCGGCTTTACAGGAGGAGGCGATCGCTACCAGCGGCGAGATTCCTAGGGCTGAGTCAATCAACCGCAATCTGACGCTCAGTGATTTAGTGCGAGCTAGCGATGCCATTACTAACTATTACGTTGAGCGGGGCTATATTACCTCCGGCGCGTTTATTCCGGCGGATGCCCTCGATAGGGACACGACTACTATTCCCATTGAGATTATTGAGGGCAGCTTAGAAGCAGTCAATGTCACCCTTAATCCGGTTGAGCCGATTGAGCTTTCGGCGTTGCCTGCTTCAATTAGCCAGCCGTCGGCAGACTGGTTCCGGGTGCCCACTGCGCCAACGGCACCGACGAGCGAACTGCCGGAAACAGCACTGCTCAATGACCTAGTAGCGCTCCAGCGCCTACAGCAACTAAGCCAGTCAGAGAGCTTAGCCACGGCCCCTTTACAGGTGACTTATGAAACTTGGGGTATCGATCAGCCTTATGCTGACTTGGCCTCGCCGAATGGCACTGGATCACCCACTTATTTAGCGGCTGACCCGGTAGCTCTTTCCTCCCAGTTTGCGACTTCCTTTGCCCGCTCTTTTTCCACCCTGGTAATGCGGGACTGGTTGGATCCGGCTTACACCAACCGCTATATCGATGTGACAGTAGATCGCCCCTTAGATCCGGGCTATATCGGCTCGCGGTTGGCGATCGCAGGCAAAACACCGCTTAATATCAACCAGGTGCTAGAGGGGGTACAGGTTTTACAAATTAATCCGATCATTGCCACCATTTCTACCGAGTTAGCGGCAGGTAGCCGCACCGGCACCAGCATTCTCAATGTAGAAGCCACTCAAGCCTCTGATTCTCAAGTCAGCTTTTCTCTAGACAATAACCAGTCGCCCAGCGTCGGCAGTATTCGCCAATCAGCTCAGGTGAGTCAGGGGAATTTGAGCGGTTTGGGCGATCGCTTGGCTTTTGGCGCTAGTCGCACTGAGGGCAGCCGCAGTTTCGATCTAAGCTATGCCATTCCAATTAGTCCCCATGACACGACGCTGCGCTTTAGCTTTAGCGATAGCAATAGCGAAATTCTCACCGAAGCGTTTAGCGCCTTAGACATTCAAACTGACAGTACGCTGTATGAAATTGCACTAGAGCAGCCAATTGTCAAAACCCCCACCCAGCAGGTTACCCTCAGTCTGATTGGCTCTTATCGAGAAAGCCAAAGCGAATTTCTCCAGGGTGTTCCCTTTCCTGCTACCGGGGCCGATGCGGACGGCTTTACCCGCGTGGCGGCACTGCGCTTTGCCCAAGACTGGCTCAGTCAGGGAGAAAGCCAGGTCTTTGCCCTGCGCTCGCAGTTCAGCCTGGGGCTAGACTCCCTGGGGGCTACGGTGAATGAAGATCCGCCCGACACTAACTTTTTGAGCTGGCGCGGTCGCGCCCAATATGCTCGCCTATTTGCACCTGACACGCTGCTGCTGCTGCGAGGAGACGTGCAGCTCAGCGATCGCCCTTTAGTTCCCAATGAGCAGATTGGACTTGGCGGTCAGGCAACGGTGCGCGGCTATCGCCAAAACAGTTTGCTAACCGACAATGGCTGGCTGGCCTCGGCAGAACTCCGCCTCCCTGTTTTGCGCATTCCAGAAATTGAAGGCATTTTGCAGGTCAGCCCGTTCTTTGATATCGGTCAGGGCTGGAATCATCCCGATAGTCCGGCTGAAGCTCCCGATCCGGACTTGATTTCCGGGGCCGGACTGGGCCTGATCTGGCGGCAGGGTGATTATCTTACAGCCCGCCTTGACTGGGGCATTCCGCTCAATGCGATCGACTATGACACTGAAGAAGGTACGCTGCAAGAGTCGGGGATCTACTTTTCCATCACATTTACGCCCTAGCCGTTTCACCAGGGTCTATGTGCCAGCGTAGCTAAACAGCCGAGGGGGGTCTTCGTATGCAACGGGCTGAACTTTAAAAGCGGAAGTGCGTTGCAACATGAGTCCGACGCACTTCCATTTTTCAAACGAATTTGGGCAAGAACGGCTTTTGGCTAAGACAATCTAGCGAACTACTTGCACAACGGGGACGGACGCATATTGATCCAGTCCGACATCTGCCATCAAGGCGGCCCAGTCCCGACTAATTGCCGCATCGTCGGGAAACTGATGTCGTAGCTGCGCTAAGGTTGAAGCTGTTTCCTGCCAAATCCCCTGTTCTGCATAGAAGGCAACTCGTTCTTGAGGCGTGCTGGGCGCAGAGGCGGCGATCGCTTCTCGTTCAATCCAGCTCTCAATTGCTAAGTCATCACTTCTAGAGTTATCAGCTGTATTGCACTGAACAGCTAGCTGCCAAATGTACTGGCTGCCGACCTCTAAACCTGGTGTATTACTGGGCACCTGAATAGCCACAATCCCGCCTTCACTGCTTACCTCAAACGGAATATCAGCAATTTGATTCATAAAATCGCTGGTCTGAACTGTGAGCTGAGCCTCCGTAGCATTTCTAAGTTGAGGAATATACGCCAAAAATACGGGATGGGCAGAGGCTGTTTTATCAATTGGGCCCACATTATCGGCATTGTCTGTTCTGGCATCTAGGGCCTCATCAAAAGCTGCGACTTCTTCTTCCGGTTTGGCAGGGGGGGCAATCACCGCCAGCCGATCGTTTGGATCTACAAAACATTCTGGCCCTCGTCGAAATCCGCCGGAGCGATAGCGCGACGTCCGCACCCGGAAGCGAAAGCGGCGATATCCAGCCAGCAGGACTTCTTGATGATTTTCACCGATTGTCCCCAAACCAGGACGAATACCTGCTGCTTCAGCCGTGGCAGAAAGGGGGAGTGATCCCGCCAGCAAGGTAAGGGTGAGCAGAACAGGATGCCAGATAGACCGTCTCATCAGAAGTACTCCCGAATAGGCAACAAGATTAAATATCGTGACCGGGCTGAAGGCTGGGTTTTTTTAACGCTTATAAGAGAACTACTTCTAGCTCTCTGTAACTTATGCAGTTTTATAGACTCCGCAATAAGGCTGTCACTTTTTGCAAAAAATGGATAAAGCCTTACAGGTATCATTGCTTTCAATTTTGCCTCAGATAGTTCTACCTGAGGCGTTTTAAGCAGTACCTTTGCAAAAGCTATAAATACCTCAAGCTAATATGCATAGGCTTTGATCGCGATCGCGATCGCCACTGAAACTCAGCCATTTTATTCTTCAATCTGCACAATATTGGCGTTAGTAAAGGCATCCATTTCTACCGACTGCAGCAGCGTTGTCCAAGACTCTGCCAAGTCACTATCCTCTGGGTTGCGATAGCGAAGGGCAGCTAGCTCAGCGATCGAATCTTGCCAAATACCCAGCTCAGCCAGAATCTGAGGTTTTTCGCGTGCCTCAGCACTACTGAGCTGCGCTGCAAGGGTATCAAACTCCTGGTTTAATTCTGCATCGACTGCATTGGTTTCATCTAGGGATGCTCGCAGTGTTTCTAAGGAACTTCGCTGAATCCAACTGCCCACTACCGCATCTTCAGAGCGATTGTCCGCATCGCAGATTACCGCCATTTGCCAAAGATAGCTTTCGCCTACTTCTAGCTCAGGAACGGTACTAGGAACTTCAATAGCTACAATGCCATTCTCATCGGGGAGGACAAACGTAGTGCTGTAAATTTCCTCAGTGCCCTCGGCATTTTGCAGCGTGAACTGAGCTGATTTGTCCCGTAGCCCTTCTACGTAGGCTAAAAAGGTAGGATGGCCTGAGAGCGTGCTGTCTACAGCTACTTCCCGGAAACCTGCCTGTTCAACGTCTCGAGTCGGTGGCACTAGCGCCATGACCCGACCAGCATTGAAACAGGTATTACCCCGCCGGAATCCACCAATTCGATAGCGGGAGGGACGTACTCTAAAACGAAAGCGATAGCGTCCGGCGACTAGAATCTCTCTAGACTGACCTAGCGAACCGTTGACGGAAATTGCTGAAGCTGCAGCGGCTGCAGCCGGTAGATGGCTAGCGCTGAATATCCCTGATATCAAAGCAGTTAAAACCGCCGTTGAAAAGTAAATTGCGCGTTTCATAGCCATTGCCTCAGTAGATAAGGGTCTACGACTGATCTAATAAACTATTCACTGATAAATCAAACAATTCCAGGCACTTATTGCTGAATTGTTTGAGAAAGTAAAGAATTGAGACACACCCCTTTGGGTTGTTGTGGCTGACGAGCTAGTTGAGAATTTTGGGATGAATTGGCTGAAGCGTTGTCTAATTCATCTAGCAAGATCCAGTCGTTATTGTCTAAAGCCGGACTGAGAGGCTGGGTTGGATTGGCGGGTAGACCGCCTTGTCCGCCTACGGTAAACTCGCTGCCTTCAGAAGTCCCGGCTGAGCAAGAGTCACCCACCAGATCAGATACATCCACAAAGGCAAGTGGAATCGCCGCCGCTTCTTCAAAGATTCCGGTGTCTAAAATATCGATGAGTCCATTGGTTGAAAGATCGTTTTGACTGTTAGAGCGCAGTTCAGCAAAAGACAACCCCAAGTTGTCGCGGACAAAACCCGTAGGCAGTATTAGGGCAAAGTCAATGACGCCGCCGCCAGCCAAACTTTCGTTCGTGACGATGTCGTTACCAGCAGGCCCACTAGGCGGAATAGTTGCTTCGATCGCTAAAAAATTAGACAAGAAAATGTTGCCCCCTGCAACGGCTGGATTGCTGGGGCCTGTGCCAGCAGCTGTCGCGCCTACCTCAATGCCACGGGCAGAAATGAGGCTGTTGTTAGTCATGCTCAAGATGCCTAGCCCATTGCCTGAAATAGTAATGTTGCCTCCTGCCACGTTGAAGCCAATCAGACCGCTGGAGGTAATGAAGCCGCCCTGGGTGTTGTTATCACTCGTTTCAGCAATGATTCTGCCATTGTTTAAGTCGATAGTCGGTGCCGTAACGCTGATGTCACCGGCGATCGCTAGCTGATACTTATTCTGTGCGGCTTGCTCTATGGCTTTGTCGGTTTATTTTTGGCGGCGTTTCCAGCGCCTTACTGGATTTGGATTTTGGCCTTGGTGGGTACCCTGCTGCAGGCGATCGCCTTAGCCGGGCCGATGTCTTTGGGGCAGTTTCGCTGGTGGCCTGCTAATTCGCTGGCGGGGCTGGCTATTTTGGGGATGGGTTTGGTGGTAGTGGCTTTAGCAATTGCGATGAACTATGGCGGCACCATCGATTTAGAAAGAATAACGCCTGCGGGGGAAGCCCTCAATGTCTTTAAAGTTGGGATAGTAGCAGTGGTGACCGCAGCTCTCAGCTCCATCATGACGACTCTTTTAGGCGATCGCCTGCTGCAGCTCTTTAAGCGGGGCGCTACGATGCTGATTGTTGCTGGTGTTTCAGTGTTGGGGCTTGGCATTGGCGGTCTGATTGGTTTAGCCTTTATTGCTAGTCAAACTGCCTAAAAAATCGGGGTTTATGGCGTCGCTTTCACCGAATGGAGCCGGACTGGGGGGATTGTTCATTGGGGCTGCTTATCCTTTGCGGGCGCTGCGGCTGCTGCAGCGACACCCTGAACTGCGCCCTTATGTCATTTGGCCGATTGTCATTAATTTGCTGCTGGGCATTTCTTTGTACGCCAGCCTATTTTGGTTTGGCCTACGGCGGCTCGATGCCTACATAGAGAGCTACTTGGCAACCTTGCCTAGCTGGCTGGCCTTGATTGAGTACGGCATTCAAGCTTTGCTGTTGCTGCTGTTGCTTGTCGTGACGGGGCTGGTGCTGCTGCAGTTTGGCAGTCTGCTAGGCTCCCCTTTCTATGGCAAGCTTTCTGAAGAATTAGAAGTGCTGAAGACCGGACAGCGACCGACGGAGCTGCCACTGACGCCGCTGGGCATTCTCCGCGATCTGGGCCGAGCCGTTATGTTTGAGCTGAAGAAAATTCTGCTGGCGATCGCGGTTGGCGGTGTCTTACTGCTCTGCAATTTGGCTCCGGGACTGGGAACCCTAGTCGCCAGTTTAGGAGGAATTACCCTAGCCGTTGTCCTGGTCTGTCTAGACTTTTTAGATCCGCCTTTAGAGCGACGACGGCTGGGCTTCCGCGTCAAGCTACGGCTAATTCTGCAAACGCTGCCTGCTAGCGCTAGCTTTGGCCTGCTCTGTCTGGGCTTGGTCAGTCTGCCACTGATAAATCTGCTGGCGATTCCCCTCTGTATCACCGCGGGCACGCTATTTTTTTGCGATCGCATCTACTCTAGACAGCACTAATCTGCAAAAGTGCGGCTATTCTGGGTCAGGAAGTAGCCCATAATAGAGCGTGTGCAAGTGGGACTGAAGAGAGTATGCTGGCAAAACGGATTTTGCCCTGCCTAGATGTGAAGGCAGGCCGCGTGGTGAAGGGGGTTAACTTCGTCAACCTGAAAGACGCAGGAGATCCGGTAGAGCTAGCCAAGATTTACGATCAGGCCGGAGCCGATGAGCTGGTCTTCCTCGACATCACGGCGACCCATGAAGATCGAGATATCATTTTTGACGTGGTTTACCAAACGGCGGAGCAGGTGTTCATTCCGCTAACCGTCGGTGGCGGTATCCAAAACTTAGAAACAATTAAAAAATTGTTAAGGGCAGGGGCCGATAAGGTAAGCCTCAATTCGGCAGCAGTACGCAATCCTGATTTGATTAATCAGGCTAGCGATCGCTTTGGTGCCCAGTGTATCGTCATTGCCATTGATGCCCGCCGTCGCCCTGATTCTCAGCCGCCCGGATGGGATGTATACGTCCGGGGAGGACGCGAAAATACGGGATTAGATGCGGTAGCCTGGGCGCAGGAAGTGGTGCGGCGGGGGGCCGGGGAACTGCTGATCACCAGTATGGATGCTGATGGCACCCAAGCAGGCTATGACCTGACCCTTACCCAGGCGATCGCCTCGACCGTTGATGTCCCTGTCATTGCCTCAGGCGGTGCCGGCACCTGCCAGCACATCTATGAAGCATTGACTACGGGTAAAGCTGAGGCGGCTCTTTTAGCATCCCTGCTACATTACGGCCAGCTCAGCGTGTCTGAGATCAAAGCCTATCTGGCTGAGCATCAGATTCCGACCCGGTTAATTTAGGCGCTATTAGCGGCAGCTCTCACTTTTGTAAGAAGTTTATATCCAGCGAAAAATTAAGTCCCTGGGCTGGCTTAAACAGGGTTCCAAACCGGACAACAACTTTACTTTTCTTAGGTTTTCTTAAGCATTGAGGCAGCAGTTTTCTTAAAAACTGTTAAGATATTTAATGTAGAAACGCTTTCGGAAGCGTCTAATCATAGCTGCTTATGCTGCTTCTTATTTTGGCTATTGTGATAGGGCTGGTAGCCTGGGCGCTACAGCTCATGGAAAAGGCAATTGAAGGCCAAGAATTTTCCTTAATGTTGGCTGGCTTTTTGGTAGCCTCTACTGCCGCTGCTATGATGGGCGTCTACTTTTTGATGGGCAACTACGTTCTGTTTGTAACGCAGGCAGCCCATGCTTCTGATCGGGTGGAAATTTCTCAGGTGGATAGTTCCAGCTCAATTCCTTCCTGGCTAGTTGAGGCCGAGTGGAAGTCGCTGCCCTGAGCGTCAGCCTGATGAGAGTTCGTTAAAGCATTTCAAGAGTATTAAAACCCTTCTCAGCGCAGTAAGGCACTCCAAGTGGCTGCACCCACAATGCCGTCTGGGGTAAGCCGATACTGCCGCTGGGCCTGTTGGACGGCCTGCTCTGTTGCCGGGCCGAAGATGCCATCAATGGCTCCCCCGTTGAACTGCCCGTCCTGAAGCAGGGCATGTATGGACCTGCTGTGGCCAGGCTACAGCAGCGGCTACAGGCATTAGGATTCTACAGGGGAGCCATTA
>JAAHIC010000002.1 GCA_010671965.1 Leptolyngbya sp. SIO4C5 | reverse complement strand
TGCCGCAGCTCGTGAAGATTTTGCCCCTGTCGTTTCAACCCACCCAAAGCTGCTGTTGCTCAGTTCCCGCAATTTTCAAGATATGTATTTGGGTAACTCTGGCCACGGCATGTGCAGCTCCCTACTTGAGGAAATGGGATTTCAACTAGTAGCACCCCCTGGATTTAAATGGTCTGAGCCAATGTCTCCACCCCCGATATCGATTGAAACCCTACCTCAGATGAATGAAGCTGATTCGGTCATTATGCTGGGCAGCAATTTTGACCCGCCCAAGCACATCACGGGTGACGATCAATTTGAGACCGCTCAGCTAGCGGACATTAAGGCGTCTTGGGAAGAAAGTGCGATCGCGCAGTCCCTCGACGCTAGTCAAGCCGGGCGAGTCTACTTTATTCCAGCTTATTTGTGTTTGGGCTTACCGGGGGCGATCGGCACTGAGCTATATCTGGAAGAACTGCAAGAAAAGCTGCTGTCGTCATCTGGTTAGGTCGTCGGCTGAGGCAATAGGTGGAAGTGGAAGGTTGGGGAGCAATTTCAATTTTGATTATCAAAGTAATCACGATCCTGTTATGGCACACCGTTTTGCCTGCTAATTTGAGCAAAACGGCGCGGTGGGTACAGAGCTATGCTTCCTCTCGATCAAAGCTGGTGGATTTTCGCGCTACTCTCAGCATTTTTTGCCGCGCTGACCACCGTATTTGCCAAGATTGGGGTCGAGGCGGTGAGTTCCAATTTGGTAACGGCGATTCGGACGGTGGTGATCCTAGCGATCTCCTGGGGAATTGTCTGGGTCAACGGTGAGTGGCAAGAATGGCCCAACCTCTCCCAAAAATCACTGCTGTTTTTGGTGCTGTCGGGGTTGGCAACCGGATTGTCTGGCTGTGTTATTTCCGCGCGTTACAACTGGGCTCGGCGTCGCTAGTTGCGCCGATTGATAAGTCAGGATTGGTTTTGATTATCGTTTTTTCGGTCGTGTTCTTGGGGGAACCCTTGACCACAAAGGTTGTCTTAGGAACTGCGTTGATCTTAGCCGGACCCCTGGTGCTGTTGAAGTAGGCGGGACAGCGACAGGCTGATAAGTGGCGATCTCCCAATCCCTCGACACCAGCCAAGCTGGACGCGTTTATTTCATTCCCGCTTATTTATGTCTGGGTCTACCAGGCCCTATTGGCACCAAGCTATATCTCGAAGATCTCAAAGAGCAACTGCTGTCGCCTGAGGAGTGATGAAAAAGTACGTCTCTATTCTGGCAACTGGTTGGGGTCAATCCCTCGCGATCGCAAGTAAGCCGCCAGCCGCTCTGCCCGCTGTCGCTCTTGCTGTGCCCGCTGTCTTTCCTGCTCTTCAGCGCTCGGATACCGGTTGCCTTGCGCGTCATACCAGGTTAAAATTTCCTGCGACAAACCACCCACCTGCCCCTGATAGCGGCCAATGCCTAGCCCCACTTCGGGTATCCAATAAGGTTCGCCAATTTGCAAGCGATAAGCATCGCCCTCTAACTTATAGACCTCGAAAGGCTGATGTCGGTCTCGTTGCCAAAACTCCGGGTTATAAATCACGTAGTACAGCACGCCAAGCTTGGCATAGGTTTCCAGCTTTCGGGTGTATTCATCACTGGGTTGGTGAGACACCATCTCCAGCACAAATGTGGGAGGAATGTCTTGCTCTTCCCACATCACGTAGCTGCGTCGCGACTTGCCCCCCTTCTTGCGCTCTACCCCCAGGCTGAGAAAGGCATCGGGCACAACAGGGACGCGGGGATTGAGTCCGGTAGTGTGATAGATGGCCATATCCACCCCAAAGTACCAGTCCATCCGCTCGGCCCACAGATGGGTCAGCAGCAGCAGCAGTAAATTAGGCAGGAGATTTTGATCCTCGTTATCCACGGGAGTATCGTCTGAGCCGATGAGCTCAGCGGCATTGGGTAAGGCTTGATTGACGGATGAAAACATAAATGATGGTTTCACTCTGCGAGAGTGCAGTTGAATCAATTTTAGCGGTTCTCCGTTTGGGACACTGCACTAATACCTAATCCCCGGGGGGCAGCTTGCTATCTGAGTATTTTGTCGAAAGCGGGATGCTCCCTCTACCTATTCGCCAATAATGTGTTTGACCAAGAATATTTCACGGCTGCATTTGCACCGCTTGGCACACCTCGCGCCAACTACGGCAATCGCCGCGTGGTTAGGGTGCAGTTTCGCTCCCGGTTTTAGGTGACTCTTTCCCACGGGATGAGGGGCTAGTAAAACATACGATATCGCTTTAGCATCAGCCAGATTAGCACCGGGGCACCAATCAAGGCCGTGACGGCGTTGAGGGGTAATATCGTTTGGCTACCGGGCAGTTGGGCAATCAGATCTGCCAATAGCGCTAATAGTGCCCCCAGCAGCGTGGCGGCTGGTACGAGAATGCGATGATTCAACGTGTAGAACAAGCTACGGCCTAAATGCGGTACCGCTACGCCCAAAAACGCGATCGGGCCACAGAAGGCCGTCACGGTGCCAGCTAGCAGGGATGAACTGACGATTAGGTAGCCCCGCACCAGCTTGATTGAGAGTCCTAGACTTAGCGCCTGTTCTTCCCCCAGTAGCAGTAGATTGAGCGGCTTGTAGCACAGGTGGGCCATGATAATTCCCAAGCCAATCAGCGGCAAGAACGTCGGCATCTGCGGCCAAGTCACGCCAGAGAAACTGCCGAACGTCCAGCTGAGGTAGGCTAGGGTCTGATCCAGGCGGCTGAAGTGGAGCAGGATAGTCACCAAGGCAGTGGTAGTATAGCCGAACATGAGGCCAAAAATTAGTAAAGCCAGTGCACTGCGAACTCGATTTGCCACGAGCAGGACGAGTCCCATCGAAGCCGCCGCGCCTAGACTGGCGGCGGCAACCAGGCTGAGCTGCGATAGACCTGCTAAAACGGTTGCCCCCGCCGCATTCCCAGTTAATACCACCAGCGCCACCCCGAGACTCGCCCCAGCGTTGATGCCCAGCACTGATGGCCCCGCCAGCGGATTGCGAAAGAGCGCCTGGAGCTGGAGGCCACTGATCGCTAGAGCCGCTCCAGCAGCAGCGGCAGTGATCGCTCTTGGCAGACGAAACTGCAGGATGATCTCTTGCCAAGCTGATTTCGATGCGGTGCCACCCAGCACAACCGTGACCACCTCCGATAGGGGAATCGAGACCGACCCCAGCGCTAGACTGGCGAGGAATACCCCCAGCACCAGCAGTCCCAGACCGCAGAAACCGCCATACTGACGGATATAAGTCGCTGTGCTCTGATCGGATAGCAGGAGTTGAGCAGTCCCTGATCGCAATGGGGAAGACGCCCGCTTAGGCATGAGTCACCGCCTGCGATCGCACCCGCTGCACTTGGGTTTGGTGACGGCCATCAGCCTCTAAATACAGCAGGCGAAACCCCGGCAGTTTGGCATTTGATGCAGGTTGTGGGGGTGATACTTGTAGGCAGGTTGAGGGACAACCATAGAACGAGATGGGAGCAGCACCAGGAATAAGCGATCGCTGCTGCGCTAACGCCTGATGAATATGCCCAAACAGCACCACGCGCACTTGGGCAAAGTCTGCGAGAATGGCCAGCAGTTCAGCGGCGTTCTGTAGAGGCATTTGATCCAGCCAGTCAATCCCCGTTGCCACCGGATGGTGATGGAGTGCAACTAGGGTGGGGCGATCGGGGCAGTTAGTCAATTCCCGCCGCAGCCAGTGGAGTTGATCCGCTGCTAGATAGCCTTCTCCCCACTTCGCCTGGAGCAGCACTGAATTCAACAACAGCAGTCGCCACACGCCTAGATCCACGGCCTGAAGACCGTACCACTGGGGCAATTGGCATTGTGTCTGTAACTGGGTCTGTAACTGAGCCTGTAATTGGGTCACGTCATCATGGTTGCCCGGTAGCCAGTAGACCGGACAGCTAACTGTGCTAACGGCTGTGATCAGAGCATCATAGGCGGCAGGCTGACCCTGATCGGCAAGATCGCCCGTGATCAGCAAGCCATCGGGTTGATGAACAGCGACCTGACGGAGGCAATCCTGTAGCGTCTGCCAGGGCGTACAGCCCCGCAGTTGGGCGGTCGGATCGGCCAGTAGGTGCGTGTCGGTGATCTGGATCAGGGTGAAGGCGGTCATGGTTGCAAGGGCTGGTAGTAAACAAACTCGTGGTTGGGCATCAGATCAGGGTGAAAAATTTTGATCAGGTCAGCCAGGATCAAATGGGGATTGACGATGCCGCTCTCCCAGTAATCGTTGCCCCCATTGGGGTTAAGGCGGGCATTGTTGTTAAACACCTGATTTTGTTGCCATGCCTGAAATTCGCCATAGCGAGGATCAGCCGCGATCGCATCCTGGCGGGTCTGCCAATCCTGACTGACATTAACCCAAAAATCGGCGGTGGCGGCACGGTCATACACTGCTTCAAAATCTAGCGGTAGGCTGCCTGCCTGGTCAACATCAGCCCACAGGTAGTCAGCGCCAGCATCCTGTAAGAATTGCGCGATATAGCTCTGTCCGCCCGGCATATACCAGGTGCCGTCATAGCTAAAACCCGTGAAGGCGGTGGGACGGTCAGTGAGCAAGGCCGTCAACTGTTTCATCGCTTCGTATTCGCCCGCGATCGCAGCGAATGCCTGCTGCGCCGCTGCTTCTTGGTTGAACAGTAACGCGGTGAACTTGAGCCACTCCGATTTGGCCAGGGGCGAGGCTTCCATGTATTCAGCGACGATGGCGACCGGAATTCCAGCCTGCATCAGGCGCGGGTAGGTATCCGTCTCCGAATCGCCAACGGCAAACGCCATCACCACATCTGGGTCAGCCACCAGCAATCGCTCCAGATCCAGCGCAGTACCGGAACTAAATTCCTGGATGGTGCCCTGGTCGATTTTTTGCCGGACGGCTGGGGTGTTGACCTGCTTAAACTGACTCACGCCCACCAGTGCCTCTAGTTCGTCGAGTCGCTCCAAATGCGGCAGATGGGTGGTAGAAAGTGCGACCACGCTCTGAATGGGCACTTCGATCACCTGCGCTTGGTCAAAACCACTGGGTTCCGGAGTGCCGCACTGCACCAGCACATACTGAAAGAGGCGATCGGCATTTTTCCAAGGCTGATTCACCGTCACCACTTTGTAGTGGTTGTGGTACTCCACGGTAAAGCCCGTCGCATAGTCAAGCTGAACTTTATCCGGGAAATAATCCTGATCGGGGTCGTAGGTCTGAACACATTCGGCTCTGGCCGATGCCGTTTCTGCTGACTCCGGTTCAACCGTTGGCGTCGGCTGAAATTGACAGCTACTACCCAGTAGACCCACCAGCAAGAACCCCAGCCAGAGTCCAGACCGCGATCCGTACTCCGCACGGGCAAACCAACGCGCAGCGCCACTCCGGTAGAAGTACCGCCCCCATTGAGTTGCATTAGTAGACTTACCTCTTGCACCAAAACCTGGAAGCGTTATTTTGCCGCCGCGATGCGGCGGCAAAATAACCTTTTGGGGTTCTTGAGTAGACCGATTACGATCAGGCATGGCTAACACGGGGATAACGGTGAGCAGGTAAGGGCTGACCTTCGGCCACATGCTGCTGAACCAACTGTTGAGCGACCTCAGGCGTGACGCGGGTATACCAGGTGCGATCGCCCGAATAAAACACCACTGGCCCTAGCTTGCACACCTCCAAGCAGCCCGCCGTTTGCACAGCCACATCCAGCCCCGCTTCATCCACGGCCTGTTGCAGGGCATCAAACGTCGGTTGCCAGTTGCGCGATGGATTACAGCGTCCCGACCGACAGACCGCTAAATAAGGACGCTTCAGCGGATTTTCGGTATAGGGGATGGGCTGCTCGCCCAGCACATAAATCTGCCGCAGCGTTTCATACAGCCCCAGTTTTTCCAGTTGCGGTGTCCCTTCGGGCAGCAGTTCGTCCCCCTCGCCAATGTAGGGATTGGGTAAAAACAGCGTCATCATCCGCTCATCGCTACCGTTCCAGAACTGAATGCCCCAACTGACCGAGCGATCGCTGGCATTGAATCGTCGATATAGAGCAGCGCGTTTGATCAAGCGCTGCTGTCGTAACGATTCTGGTGTGCGATCGTGTGGCCCGCCCAAGTTCGCTGCGACGCACAAATGTAAGTGCCAAGCCTCGGTGACGACGGTCAGATAGCCGTCGTACAGGACAAAGATTTTCGGCGGCTGAGTAAACGACAGCTCCAGTACACTACCCTGTACGACATGGCCCAACTCCACGTCCTGCCAGCGCTCCTGGAACAGCGTGTGCAGCAATGGCCCAGTGACATCAACCGTGCAGGGAAAATCCTCATATTCCACACGACCGCCGACTTCCGTTGGTTCTTCACTGCGACGCCGTAGGGGAGTCACCCAGCGGGAAAAGTTAGTGTTAGCCATCATTCACCTCAACCATTCTTGATATCAACGTCACGTATTTATCAGGTATCTAAAATGTGCCGCGCAGCCCGACCTGCACAGTGCGTCCCAATCCGGGAAAGCCAGGAAACTCCTCATATTGCCGATCAAAGATATTGTTAACGCTGGCATTGACTGCAAAGGTCTCGCTCACTGGCACCCGCAGCTTAAAGTCTAGGGTGACGCGGCCATCGAGGGATTCGGTGTTGCCGCGATCGACAAAGAAATCACTGATCGCATGGAGGAACAGGGCAGCATAGAGTCCTTGCTGATTCTCATAGGACAATCCGACATTCCAGCTATCCGCATGGGTGAAGGGGAGTAAATTGCCGTTGTTATCCGGGTTTGGCCCATCTTTGATGATCGGGTCATTCCAGGTGTAGTTGGCAAAGGCAAAGATATTGTCAAACAGCTGATAGTTGGCTTCGGCTTCAATCCCGATCGCCCGCACTCGACCGATATTTTGCGGCGTAAAACTTTCGAGATCAAAGCTGATGGCATCCCGAATATCGTTGCGATAGAACGTGAAGCGCAGCAGACCGCGATCGCCCAGTTGCTGATCAACCCCCACGTCAAAGCTCAAGCCTGATTCGGGACTCAGACCAGGATTATTGAACGGCTCGAAAAACAAATCGCCTAGGGTAGGCACTCGAAAATTGCGGGCAAAGTTAGTGCGAAAGGTGGTCGTTTCAGTCGGCTTAACCTGCATGCCAACACTGAACGACGTAAAAGCGCCATCTGCCAGATCGTTGAAGTCCTGGCGTACCCCCAGATTCGCGCTAAAGCGAGGGGAGACATCAGCCTGGTAGCGAGCAAATAGCCCCAGTTGATTGATGGTGTCGCTGTAATTTTGAGTGCGATCGCCACTGAGCAAGTCAATATTGAAATTATCGGCCTCGACGTGGCGATAATCCCGTATCTAGAATATGGTCTGTCAGGGACATTAAACAACTATGATTATGTGTTTAACGCCTCATGGGAAACCTTCGGCTTTGCCTTCGATGGCGCAGGCGATCAGATTCCCGGTGAGGATTTTTCTCTAGAAAACGGTCGCAGTATTAACCTCTTGGGCAAGTTAGGGGTAAACATTGACGAGAATCAGCGTCTCCAGGTGAGTATAAATCACGTAGACGAAGACAGTGAGGCTGAATTCATCAGCGACCTAGATGTCGATGACGACCCGGATGCCGAGAAAGCCCGCGCTATACCATTCGACTTTGAGTGCATTGACTTCGAGTGTGGAGACGATCGCATATATACGACTCTCAGCCTCAACTATAACCACGACGATATCTTTGGCAGTCAACTACGCCTTCAGGGATTTTATCGCCACAATTTCAATAGCTTTGGATTTCCCAGTCTAGATGATTTTTCTACTTCACCGGTTTCTGCAGGGCGCTTCAGCATCCTTGAGCAAGAATCAGAGCGGTTTGGCGGTCGGTTAGAGGTAGAAACCCCCTTTTCTGAAACATTTAATCTGCTTTGGGGTGCAGACTACAGCTCTGAAGATGCCTCTCAGACCCGGACAATACTTGACGAAGTGGACACTAATCAACAAACTCGGTTGGAGTTCGGTGAGGAGGCTATTCAGGCACCGCCTTATACGACTGAAAATCTGGGCTTATTTGCCCAAGCCCAGTGGGATATTAACCCCCGCTGGCTACTCAGTGGTGGGGTGCGCTATGAAAATATTGGCGTGAGCACAGACGACTATACATTAATAGCTTTTCGGGATACCCCAGTTAGTGTAGAAGGGGGCAGCGTCAACTCTGACGATGTGGTGTTCAATATCGGCACGGTTTACGACCTGACCGATGAGGTGAGTGTATTTGCCAGCTTTGCTCAGGGGTTTGGGGTACCCGATTTTGGTCGGTTATTTCGCGCTCCATCAGACGAATTCAGATCCCTAGAAGAGGATCTTGAATTCACCGCCCCGCAGAAGGTCAACAATTACGAACTTGGGTTTCGAGGGCAGTGGGATGATGTTCAGTTTTCTCTGGCGGGGTTTTACAACGACTCTGAACTCGGTGTTGCACTGGTATCCAGTCCGGGGGAACCCGTCGAAGTTGCTCGTGGTCCTCAGCGCATTTATGGCGTTGAGGCAACCATTGATTGGCAACCCAGCCCAACCTGGCAACTTGGGGGGATTATCAGTTGGAATGAAGGGGAAAACGATCTCGATGAGGATGGAGATTTCGATCCCTTAAACTCATTTGAAATTCAGCCCATTAAAATTACCGCTTACGTGGAAAACGAAACCTTACCGGGATGGCGCAATCGCTTGCAGGCATTGTTCGTTGGTGGGCGCGATCGCGCGTTCGATCCAGACAATGGTCCCGATTTCGCGACGGTTGAGAGCTATTTTCTGCTGGACTACATTAGCAGTATTCAGTTGGGGCCAGGGACGGTTCAGATTGGCATTCAGAATTTGCTAGATGAAGAATATGTTCCTATTGCCTCTCAACTTCGTGGTGCCTTTGGTTTAGATAGCCGCATTGCAGCACCAGGCAGAACGATTAGTATTGGCTATCGTGTTACTTTCTAACTGACGATTGAGCAATCGGGAATGAGAAAGATACCGTTTTCTTTCTCATTCCCTTTACCTAATGTAAATCTGCGATTGTTAACGAAAATTCGTCTATTCCTCCAGATATGTTTGTAAAGACTCGTTACCGACTACAGTTTGGCTTACTGGTAATCTTGATGGGAATTTTTGTGGTTGCTTGCCAGAGTAACCCCGAGCAAAATTTTGCTTCTCAGTCTTCAGCAACGGAGACAGAAAATTGTCGTGTGGTCGAACATGATGCAGGTGAGATCGAAATCTGTGGTCAACCTCAAACCGTTGCCGCCCTCAGTCCACGGGTGCTCGACCCAATGCTAGCTCTAGGTGTTCAACCCGCCGCCTATGCAGAAGGACGGTTGCTCAACTTTGATAGGTTTGATAACCCAAGTGAGCAAATTCCCTATCTAGGCGATCTGATAACGACCCAACCTATTAATTTGGGCGATCGCCTAAATCCGTCCCTCGAAACCTTAGTCAAGGTCAAGCCAGACTTAATTGTTGGAACGGATTTCCGTGATTACGATCTCTTCTCAAAAATTGCGCCCACACTTGTGGTGGCTAATGCAGCCAGCCCAGACGGTTGGTCGCGTCGCCTTCAAGTTATTGCCCAAGTCTTTGGGAAAGAAGAACGATCTGAGCAAGTGATTGCTGAATACGAACAGTATTTAGCTGAGGTGCAGGAAAAGCTTGCGCCTATATTGGCGACTAATCCTCGCGTTTTGCCTATCTATCCTCACCAGGGTGGAACCATCGGCGTTGAGTCGTATACCAGTGATGCTGCTGCCTTGCTAGAGGCGGTTGGCTTTCAACTGGTACTGCTCGATGAATTTCCGCAGAGAACGCTGGACGTACGACCTCAGATTTCAGTTGAAACGTTACCGCAGCTCGATCCTGACATGATTTTTGTCTTATCCGTAGACGGGGACAACTTTTACGATCCTAAACCAGCCGCTCAACGCCTTTGGAACGACAATCCTGTCTTAAAAAATCTGCGGGCCTCTCAAGAGAGACATGTTTACTTTGTAAATTCTCGAATTTGGGGAGGGCGTTTGAGTGGACCGATTGCTTATGGTCATATGCTTGATGAGCTTCCTGACCTGTTACTTCCGTTAGTCGAAGAAAAATAAGTATTGAAACTAAACCCTTAACTAAAAGGAAGTCAATATGACCGCCAACGAAATACTCTCAGATTGCAAATTCTGCTCGATTGTCTCCAAAACAAATGGAGAAGACCCCATCGGCTCAGCCGGGCCTCGCCAGCAATGGTTGGTGATGGAAGTCCCCCAACCCTGGCCCGCTGGATTTTGGCAAGAAAACCCCCAGTTGCAGCCCATTGCCCAAACCGCTCAAACCATTTACGAAGAACAGAATCACTTTCCCAGGCTATTAGCAATTGCTCCCGATCACCAATACTCCCAACCAAATGTCACCCGTATTCTCTACTTGCAGCGTCCACAAGGTTTATTTGCCACCTTGGAGCGACATGAATACTTGGTGCCTCAAGCTGAGATGAGTGACGTGGCGATCGCCCTGCTGACTCAATCCGAACAGCTCTCTCAATTCGCGACCTACCACCAAGACACCCAACCCAAGCGCGACCTCCTCGTCTGTACTCACGGGAATGTCGATGTCGCCTGCGCTCGCTTTGGCCATCCCATTTACAAGCAACTCCGGGAGGACTACGCCGGGGACACGTTACGAGTCTGGCGTTGCAGTCATTTCGGCGGTCATCAGTTTGCTCCCACGCTAATCGACCTGCCGGAAGGGCGCTACTGGGGTCATTTAGAGCCAGACATTCTCGACCTTTTGGTGCGGAGGGAAGGCTCTGTCACAGGATTGCGTCCCTACTATCGCGGTTGTGCAGGACTGACCCAGTTCGAGCAGATTGTTGAACGGGAAATCTGGATGCGCGAGGGCTGGGACTGGCTCAATTATCACAAAGCAGGGCAAATCCTGGCAAAAGATGAGACAAACGAAGATGCCGATTGGGCCGAGGTGCGGATTGACTTCGCCTCCAGTAACGGGACAGTCTCTGGCGCGTATGAAGCGAGGGTAGAGGTCAGCCATCGGGTAACCACAATGTGGCAGTCTGGTGATGAGGAATCAATCGCAACCGTAAAGCAGTACCAAGTTAGTCGTTTAGTCAAACGCGATGGCGACGCTGGCCTGCACAGCAGGCATCTCGCCCGCTCAAAATTATAGTCAGTCAGCCCTGCTCCAGTTTGCCATTGTAAATGGGGAAAATCTTCCAAAAATTCGACTAAACCGGCCTCACCTTCCAAGTAATCAAAACAGGTTTGCAATCGAGACAGGTTCAATCACCTACACTACTCTTCCCCCGACTCCGATCCAGCATCCGCCGCCGCCACCTGTCGCACTGCCGCCAAATCCACCTCCAACTGCTCCGCAATCTGCTCTACCGTCATCCCCATCTTCAGCAGCAACGGCACTACCGCTAGCTTGCCTTCTTCCCGACCTTCTTCCCGACCTTCTTCCCAGCCTGCCTGACGGCCTTCTTCCCGACCTGCTTGACGACCTTCTTCCAGAGCGTCTCGATATACTCTCGTTTGTTTCAGGTCATCTAATCTCAACATGGCAATAATCTCCTCGCGACTTAGCTCAGAAAACTTGTAAACCAAGATTGTCTCTATTAATTCTATGAATTTTTGTTGGACTTCAGCATTATCAACTTCTCGACGAGTTTGTTCAACCAACTGTCTGCCCTCCGCTGGAGCCGCATTCTGCTCTAGACCAATTAGCCGCAGAATCTTCAGTCCGAGGGAAAGATCAGCCGCATCGTTGAGTTCATCTAGATAAATCTGCTGAAACTGAGGACTCCCCTCAAACGCTCGATAGTGCCTTGGCAAGCCGGGGTCGAGAGTCCGTTTCGTGAAAATCAGCACAGCATACCAATCATTTGGCGGTTGATAGTCATGCAAATACAAGAAAATTTGGGCAAAAAAGCTGGAATACAGAACATTTTTCTGATCCCGATAGCCCTGCACTTCCACAAAGACAATGGGCAGGTCAGCCGCATCTGTCGGAGGCACCAGGATGCCGTCAATCCGAAAGCTGGTTTGCTTAACCTCCTCAGAGGCAAAGCGATAGGTGACATCTCTTGCCGGGGGTCTACCCATCAAGTCAAAGACGATATTCGGATCGGTTTGAAAGATCTCGTAGAAGAGGCTGTCGGTTTTCAAGCTAGCGCCGTCCTGTCATTGATCAGTACTTCATCAAACTGCCTCTGGGGCAATGTCAGACCTGACTGTACGCCCTGCCAGTCTGGTCGAGATGATGCCTTATGCGCACCTTTACTTTAATCTGGTTCGGCCAGCTTGTTTCCACGACCGGCAGCTACATGACCGAGTTTGCCCTCACCCTCTGGGCGTGGGAGGTCACTGGTTCGGCAACGGCACTGGCGCTTGTCGGCTTTTTCTCTCAACTGCCCCGCATCCCCATTACGCTGGTCGCCGGTCTCATCGTTGACCGTTCCAGTCGCAAACACCTGATGATGTTAGGTGACAGCATTGCCGCCCTCTCGACGATTGGCATTGGCCTGCTTTTTCTAGCAGACAGTCTCCAGATTTGGCATCTTTATCTGGCTGCCAGCATCAATGGTGGCTTCGGACAAATTCAAGGGTTGGCCTACCGAGCCTCGATTTCTTCGATGGTGCCGCCACACCAGCTGACGCGAGCTAACAGCATGAACTCAGCGGTTCACTATGGCTCCGCTATTTTTGGGCCAGCGATGGCTGGAGTTGCCTATCCGCTAATTGGACTCACGGGCATTGTGCTAATTGATCTGGCGACATTTGGCGTTGCGATCGCAACTCTCCTCTCCATCCACATTCCCCAACCAACTCCCCAAAACACCATAGAAATCGAAACGCTGTTTTCTAAACTTACCTTTGGCTTTCGGGAAGTCTGGCAACAGCCAGGGTTGCGATCGCTGTTGCTAATTTCCACCGCTTTCTGGTTTTTCCACGATTTGGGCGGAGCGGTCTATGACCCAATGATCTTGGCTCGCACCAACGGCAGCGCCCAGGTTTTGGCCGGCACCGCTTCAGCCGCAGGCATCGGCGGTGTAACTGGAGCCGTTCTGCTTAGCCTCTGGGGTGGCCCCAAGCGGCGCATTACCGGAATGCTGGCAGGATTTATTGGTGCCGGGGTAAGTAAAACGATTTTTGGGCTGGGGCGATCGCCCGCCATTTGGGTTCCTGCCCAGTTCTGCTCCTCCCTCAACTTTCCACTGTTGGGCAGTTCCGAAAATGCTCTCTGGATGCAGTCAATCACTGCCGAAAAACAGGGGCGGGTGTTTGCGGCCAATTCTCTGGTGCTACAAGGGGTGAGTGCGATCGCTGCCTTGATAGCCGGTCCATTAGCTGATCGAGTTTTAGAACCGGCAATGACGTCAGGGGGCCTATTTATCTGGCTGAGTGCTTTGGTGGGTAGTGGTGCAGGGGCCGGTATGGCCCTACTGTACGTAGCCTGTTCGCTGGCGATGATAGTCGTTGGCATTAGCGGATTTTGTCGTCCTAAACTTAGGGCGATCGAAAAATCTGGCGCAGCATTGTGATGGGCGTTGCTGATTTTGGGGATCAATTGAGCCGACCCACAAACGTTGAAAACACGATCAATCGCGGAGAGCGGGCAGCTTGCCCGCGGCCTTAAAGATCTGGTTCATCCTTCGATGCAGCAACGCCGAGATGTTACCGGCGATCGCCCTTCCAATGCATTAAACCCGCAAACATTGCCAAAAAATTAGTTCACATGAACTAAACTCAAATGGAGATTGCTGGTCAATACTACGGTTTGCTTGGGAGGCATCAAGATGGGATTTGCCAAGACCACACCGATTCTACGAATTTTCGACGAGGCCAAAGCCAAAGAGTTTTATGTGGATTTTCTAGGCTTCACAGTGGATTGGGAGCATCGGTTTGCCGACCATATGCCGCTGTACATGCAAGTGTCGAAGAGCGACTGTGTCTTGCACTTGTCAGAACATCACGGTGACTGTAGCCCCGGCGCGGCAATGCGCATTGAGACGGATGAACTCGACAGCTTTCATGCCGAGCTGAGCGCAAAGCCATATCGGTACGCCAATCCTGGAATTGAGAATACTCCCTGGGGCAGTCGCGACATGTCGATCAAGGATCCGTTCGGCAACTGCCTGACTTTTACCACGGCGGTCAGCACTTGAGGTCGTTGCTGATTGCGCTCTCGTTCAGATATAGATTTGTTCAGCCAATGGTGCATCGCTGCGGGGATGCACCCTACCGTGATACAGAATTCATTCGCGATCGTGATATTGTCGGTTTAGCTGAAGGGGAGTAGCTCTGGGACGCTTTGTCCCGATGCCTAAGTCAACACACTGGCGATGAGCCTGGTTTAGGCAGCAAGCGCAAAGACTTTTTCGTTTGTTAGCGAGACCTTCACTAAGTCCACGGTTTGAGTGGGCTTGGTGAGGTCTGCTTAGAGACTCGTCATGCTCACTCAAACCTCTGTCGAGAGAGGCGAGCATGAGCGTACTAACTGGTTTTACGGCAGGTTTATTACTGATCACACTGTCAGAATTAGGCGACAAAACCTTTTTTATTGGGGCGCTGCTGGCGATGCGTCACCCCCGACGCTGGGTCTTTGTGGGGGTGACGGCGGCCCTTTTCACGATGACCGTGCTATCGGTATTCATCGGACAAGTGGCAGCCCTGCTACCGCTGCAGCTAGTGAAATGGGGGGCGGCGCTGCTGTTCATTGGCTGTGGGGCCAAGCTACTCTACGATGCCGCCGTGATGGACTCCAGTGGTGCCCTGGGAGATGAACAGGCCGCAGCGAGTGATGCGATTCACAGCCACTCGCCAGGCTTGAAAAGTTTTGGGCTAGTGCCCGCAATTGCCTCCCGCGCTTTTGTGCTCACCCTAGTGGCAGAATGGGGCGATCGCACGCAGCTCGCTACCATCACCCTAGCCGTTACCCATCATCCCGTTGGCGTTGTTGCAGGGGCAACGCTGGGCCACGCCATTTGTACGGCGATCGCGGTGCTGTGCGGCAAGTTTTGTGCGGGCAAGCTCTCCGAGCGCTGGCTGACGGGGCTCAGCGGCGCGTTGTTTGTCCTGTTTGGAGTGATAGCCCTCACCAGGCTAAGGTGATTTTTCATCGTGCAATCAGCCCTATCAAGCTGTCACCAAACAAATCTCCATTTACTGTAGAATGCTGTTCAGCCTCCCGTTGATGGAGATTTCCTGACGTAGAGGTGTGAGTCAGTCTAGCATTTACCGGGTGTACTATGACCCCACGATTGATTGGGCAACGTGCCTTTGTGTTCGGGGTGGCGATCGCTACCCTTCCCCTCGCCAACATTGAACCAGGAGTGGCCAGTCTCCTCCGCGAAGAAAGTCTTCTCTTAGCGACAGTCGATCAGCTCTCCCAGGCGACTGCACCCGCGACGATTACCCGTGTAGAGGTCATTCCCACTGAGCCGGGGCTGGATGTGGTCATTGAAACCGCTGAGGGTAACGCCCTAGAAGGAACCCTTTCTACCGACGGCAATCAGCTCGTTATCGAGATTCCCGATGCACAGTTGGCGGCGGCACCGTCCATCCAAACTGAACCGACTGAAGGAATTGCGAGCGTTGAGGCGATCGCCACGATCACTCTGTCCGTTGCCCACCCCCCGTCGGCGTTATGTTCGGCGCAACGTTAGGACATGCCATCTGCGCAGCGATCACGGTCATGTGCGGCAAATTCTGTGCGGGCAGGCTCTCGGAGCGCTGGCTAACGGGGTTGAGTGGGGCGCTGTTTTTACTGTTTGGGGCGATCGCCATCCTAGAACTCATTACTTGACCGCTGGCAGTTAAATGCGGCAAAAGCTGAACGCATGTTAACTTACTAGGAATAAATTGCATTTATGTGGCGATAAAGAGGTATGACCACTTTTGCCAAACTAGAGACTTCGCAGCGGCATCAGTTTGCTCAGCCGATGCCACTCACCGATGCCGATTGGCGATCGCTATACGACCAGGCGGAAAGCCACGGCGAGCAACTCTATCAATCTGTTAAGGGCGGAATGTACCTTCATTTGCCTCATAGCTTAGGAGATGCAGGCGATCGCCTCATCAACCTGCGAGGGGGACTATCGATTTCTATCCGCCAGGGCAAACTGAAGCAGTCAATTCGCTATGTCTCTGAACACGAATCTAGTTTTCCACTGACGGCAAAGTTTTATCTGTCGGGGCGATCACGAGTGCAAACGCTGGAACCGACCGATATCAAAAGCGACTACGAAGAGGCCAATGGCTGTCACTATCTTTACTACTTACCCAATCTAACCGAGATCGAAGAGTGGCCTGCTGATGAGTCATTACATGTGGTGTATATCAGTGTTGATCCCAGCTATTTCAATACGTTTGATTTGAGTGAAACCGCTTTATCGCCGCCCCTGAAAACGATGTTGCAGGGAAACACGACCCGGCGGTTTCATCAGTCCCTCGGTTGCGTGACTCCGGCCATGCGCCAGATACTCCAGCAAATTGTTCACTGCCCCTACAATGGCATGGTGCAGCGGCTCTATTTAGAAGGTAAAGCGCTAGAGCTATTGGCGCTACAGTTTGAAGCTTGGGCTGAGAACCCTCTTAGTAACAGGGAAGTGATGCTGCGATCACGCGACATTGACCAGCTTCATCAAGCG
Organism: Leptolyngbya sp. SIO4C5; assembly: GCA_010671965.1. Taxonomy (GTDB): domain Bacteria; phylum Cyanobacteriota; class Cyanobacteriia; order Phormidesmidales; family Phormidesmidaceae; genus Sphaerothrix; species Sphaerothrix gracilis. Next base: position 4,000 of record JAAHIC010000002.1, on the reverse strand, counting down.
AAAGACATTCTCCAAAAGCAAGCTGACCAGCCGCCCTCGCTCACCGAGTTGGCCCGCCAGGTGGGCTTAAACGATCGCAAGCTCAAACAGGGATTTCGGCAACTCTTTGGCACTACCGTCTTTGGCTACCTGCAGAGCTATCGGCTGGAGCAAGCCAAACTCCTGCTGCGAGATGCCGATTGTACTGTTGCTCAGGTGGCGTTAAAGGTCGGCTACACCAATCCGGAAGCGTTTAGCACCGCCTTTCGACGAAGATTTGACATCAATCCCAAAGCCTATCAGCTCGGGCAACGTTGCTAAAGTCCAGTTCACAAAGAAAAAAGTCCGGTTCACAAAGAAAGTCACGGCGGAATCCGCCTACCATGCTCTCACCAAGCTAATGAGAATAGCTTGCATGAGTGTGTGAGATTGATTTGGGTGAACGGAGAGTCATGGTGAAACGGGCATACGGCGTATCTTGGACAATTTGGGTAGGCGCGATCGCAGTTCTGGCAGCAGCAAAGCCAGCCCCAGCAGAAACGTTAACCCCCTTGCCGGAAGGCAATACGACAGCGATTGACTCAACCTCAGCCGCCACGCTTTTAGCCAATCCTGAAGCGGAAGCTAGTCAGCTAAGTCCGGAAGCTGATCTGGATGCGACAATGGCTGTGCCAGAAGCACCGCAGTCGGCCTCCACAGCAACCGTCATCCCCTATGCTGAGATTGCATCGGGGACAACTGCGCCATCTCCGACCGACCAATTCACCCCAGAGCCAGCCGTGCTCCGGGCAACGAGACCCGCAGCAGAGCCCTCCCCCACTCCCCTACTCTCTCACTCCTCCACTCCTTCACTCGCTACCACAGTCACTGAACAGCTGACCCCAATCGCTCAAACCCAGCCCATCACTATCACCAATGTTCAAGTCGAGGAAACAGCCGAGGGGTTTAGCCTGCAGTTAGAGGCTGACGGAGAACTGGCGACACCAACAACGTCGGTGGCGGGAAATGCGGCGATCGCTGATATCCCCAATGCCATGCTGCAACTCCCGGACGGGAATGAATTCTTTGCCAGCGATCCCGCCGAGGGTATTTCCCTGATTAACGTCACCAACTTGCCCGATAACCAAGTGCGCGTGGCGATTACGGGCACGGATGCCACGCCCACAGTCAATATCAGCGTCGGCGCGGCGGGTCTGGTAGTCAGTGGCATGCCTGGAGATCCTACTGTGTCAGTGCCCGATGAGGAGGCAATTCAGGTTAGGGTGACGGGGGAGCAAACCGATGATGATTACTTTGTGCCCAACGCCAGCACCGCGACTCGTACTGATACCCCCATTTTGGATACTCCGGCCTCAATTCAGGTTGTGCCGCAGCAAGTCCTGGAAGATCAGCAGGTAATTCGACTGGATGAGGCCCTTGCTAATGTGAGTGGCGTCTCGAGTGGTAGCACCTTTAGCAATGTAACTCTGGATTTTAACGTTCGCGGGTTTGATGCCCCGACATTGCGGAATGGCTTTCGAGAATTTGGCGGCTTTACCGGCACGAGCCCAAATGTCACTAACATTGAGCGCGTTGAGGTCTTAAAAGGGCCAGCCTCAATTCTCTACGGCGAAATTCAGCCGGGCGGCATCATCAATATAGTGACCGAGCAACCTTTGTCTGAACCCACTTATCAAGTGGATCTGGATGTCGGTAGTCGGGGGCTGATTCAACCTCAAATCGACTTGTCTGGTCCTTTAGATGCCGCAGGCAACTTCCTTTATCGTCTGAATGCTGCTGCTTTCCGTGATGACGGATTTATTGATCGAGCCAGAGATTTTGAGCGCCGGTTTATTGCTCCGGTTGTGGCGTTTCGAAGCGATCGCACTGACTTTACGGTCAGCGCTGAATACACCGATGAAGTCTCGCCTCTAGACAACGGCTTACCGGCCCTAGGCAGCGGAGTCGTCGATGTGCCCCGCGATCGCAGCATCGTCCAGCCAGAGGATTTTGCCGATAGCCAGTTGCTACGAGTCGGGTATGACTTTGAACACCGTTTTAGCGATAACTGGCGAATTCGCAACGGTTTTGAATATTCCAATAGAGATTTGCTCGATGTAGGCTATATTCCACTGGAATTTGACGAAGCCACAGGCATCGTCGCCACTTTTCCGGGACGACAAGATTTAGAGACGGAAAACTTCTCGCTCCAAACGAATGTCGTGGGCGAATTTTCAACTGGTTCTATCGACCACACCCTGCTAGCGGGCATCGACTGGGGGCGCACGAATGATAGCGAGGTGACGGGTTTCGATCTCTTCTCGCCCTTTTTTCTTGATATTTTTAATCCGGAAACTGCGCCTGCTATTGCAGACGATTTGCCGACGTTCTTTAGCTCAACCATCAAAACGGATCGACTGGGCATTTATGTGCAAGACCAAATTGAGATTTTAGATAATTTGATCTTGCTGGCGGGAATTCGGTACGACACCGTAGACCAGACCACCACAAATAATCCCACCGATTTTGATCCATCTAGTTCTGAAACAACGCGTAACGATGAGGCTTGGACACCTCGACTCGGCATTGTCTATCAGCCAGTAGATTTTCTCTCGCTATTTGCCAGTTACTCACAGTCTTTTACACCAACTTTTGGATTCGATGTCAGTGGTGAACCGTTGGCACCGGAAACCGGGGAAGGCTTCGAGGTCGGTGCAAAAGCTGAACTGCTGGATGGCAGCGTGTTGGCAACACTGTCGTATTTCAACATTACGCGACAAAATGTGGAGACGGCTGATCCTGTCGATCCCTTCGCATCAGTTTCTACCGGCGAGCAACAGAGTCAGGGCGTCGAGCTTGATGTGGTTGGAGAAATTTTGCCGGGTTGGAATGTGATTGCTTCTTACGCTTACATTGATGCGGAAGTGACCGAAGACAACCTAGTTTCGGTGGGCAACCAGTTGATCAACACCCCTGAGCACAGTGCTAGCCTGTGGACGACCTACGAAATTCAAACAGGTGATTTGCAAGGTCTAGGGTTTGGTTTAGGCTTCAACTTTGTGGGAGAACGTCAGGGCGATTTGGACAACAGCTATCAGTTAGACAGTTATTTCTTGACTAATGCAGCGGTATTTTATCGCCGTGATAATTGGCGCTTTGCTCTTAATGCCAAAAATCTGTTTGACGTTGATTACATTGCCAGTAGCAATAATCGACGTGCCTCTGGGGCAGAGACAGGTGCTCCTTTAACCATTATTGGTTCCGTCTCAGTGGAGTTTTGATGCCGTTTGATTTGAAGTTGAGAGCACCGTGAAGAGGTTTGTATGGATACGATTGTTGCCGTGGTTAGCCTTGACTGTAGGGGCGATTTCCGCCTGTCAGGGGAGAACTAACCGAGCAACGGTTAACTCGAATGCTTCATCTCCCCAGAGCGCCGCCCCAACCGACTGCCGAACCATTCAGCATGAATTAGGCGAAACGGAGGTTTGTGGTCAGCCTCAAAATGTTGTGGTTCTGGGGCCTTATTTACTAGAACCTCTCTTAGCTCTGGGCGTGCAACCGACCGCATTTGCTGATCATGAGACGGGAGGTCAAAGAGACTATGACCATCCCAGTCAACAGATTCCTTACCTGGGACGCTATATTACTCAACCTGTGGTGAATGTTGGCACGGCTGGCACCCCCTCAATAGAATCGATCCTTAAAGTTCAGCCCGACTTGATTTTAGGAACAGAGTGGAATGCGAACGAATATGAAACCTTTTCGAACATCGCGCCGACCTTACTCGTTAAATGGGCCGAGCCGGAGATGGCGCTGAGGGCGATCGCCCAAGCCGTTAACCGCACTGAGCAGGCAGAACAGATTCTGATCGAAACAGAGCAGCGAATTGCCGCAGCTCGTGAAGATTTTGCCCCTGTCGTTTCAACCCACCCAAAGCTGCTGTTGCTCAGTTCCCGCAATTTTCAAGATATGTATTTGGGTAACTCTGGCCACGGCATGTGCAGCTCCCTACTAGTTGAAATCCCATTTCCTCAAGTAGGGA
>JAAHIC010000199.1 GCA_010671965.1 Leptolyngbya sp. SIO4C5 | reverse complement strand
TTTGACAGCTCTTGGAAGCCAAAGTTGCCTCCCCCTGGGGTTAGTCGAACCCCGTCCCGCAAAACCGTTGAGCCGCTAAACCCTCGCACAATAAAATCTTGGCCTCGCTGATCTAACGAGCTGGAAACGACCCCGCTCACGTTGCGCAGGGCGTCGTTGAGGCGAATCACCCCTTGATCTTCCAGCACGGCCTCGGGAATCACCTGAATCGACTGAGGAATATCTCGCAGGGGGGTGTCGGTGCGAGTGGCGGTTGAAGCATTGGGCACCACATAGTCGCTACCTGCCTGCTCGCCTTCGACCCCAATTCGAATGGCATCTGAATCCCCAGCCCCGGCGATCGCTAGCCCTGGCACCACGCCCAACACTAAATTGCCGCCCTCGCTGCCCACACTGACTTCCGGGGGGGCGTCATTCCCCGTAATGGAAACCTGCACGCTGCCGTCGGGGAGTTCCGTCACACTCACCAGGGCAATTCCTGGCGCTGGGCCAAACTGTTCAGCTTGATCCGCATTGGTCAAATCGAGCACCGAATTGGGAATCTCAATAATCAGCGCATTGCCTACAGTGCGAGAAGCCCCTACCGCCAACGGTTCATCGGCTTCAATAATGACCGACAGCCCGGTGGTAGTTTCCTGTACCTGCACCGCTGTGATGGCAACGGCGGCACTCGTTTCCTGAGTCAGCCAGTCTGACACCGTCAATGCTGGGGCAGTTTCGGCTGCTGGCTGAGTTGCCGGGTCAATGTCGGCAACGTTGATCACGGTGGAGTCGGCGGTCACTGCTTCGCTAGCGCCCGGATTAGCTGCCTCTGGCAAAGAGTCTAGGGTTGTCGCTACGGTTGAGGTGTCAGTCTCCGGTTGTGAGAGAGAGGCGATCGCGGCGGTGGCTTCCTCAGGCTGTTCCGTTAGCTCTGCTAAAGCGTCTGCCCCGGCTGGCAGCGCCCATGCCAGCACACTCAGCGGTAGCAACCCCAGCCCCAATCGTCCCAACCCAAATTGTTTCATCACCGTTTCTCACACCATCGACAGCCGCCAGCAAAGCAATCTCAATAGATTCACAATTCCAGATGAGAATGTCTTGCAAATGCTGTTGTTTAACTTATGGGGATAAGACGATCAAAATCTCTTCAATCGGGACTTTTTTCTCTGCGATCGGGACTTTTTAAGCTCGGCGGCAATTGGCGAGCTGATAGTCCTTGGGCGTTATCCCCAGCTGGCGGCGAAAGGCTCCGCTAAAGGCAGTGGGGCTGTCATAGCCGACCATGGCCGCCACCACAGCCACAGATCGCCCATGAGAGAGAAACTGGCAGGCCCGTTCCATCCGCTGCTGGGTCAGGTAACCAAACACCGTGGTGTCCAGCACTTCACGGAAGCCTTGTTTGAGTTTGCGATCGTTAATGCCCACCTGGCGAGCGAGTTCTATAAGCGAGGGCGGGGTCTTGAGATTTTGCCGCAGGATCTCCTGAGCGTGGCGGATGCTTTCGAGATCAGCGGCTTGCAGCGCTGACGAAGTATCGTCGTCTTCCTGCGCTGCCTGAAGGTAGAGGGCAATTAGCTCCAAAGATTTAGCCTCTAAGAAAAGCGATCGCGTCAGCCCGGTATGGGGACAGTGCCAGATTTGCTGCAATAACCGCTGCATTGCTGGTGTGATTTTTAGGGCAGGCAGGATGGGGCGATCGTCACCACCTGACACCATCCGCCGCAGATCTAGGGGCAGTGTACTCTCGTATTCCCTGACCATTGTTTCCAGCAACGACTTGTTGATATGAATATCGATCGCGGAGAAATTCCGGTCGGCAAAATGTCGCACCTCGCAACCGGGCAAATCTGAATTCGCGAGAAATACTTCCTGATTAACCGTGTAAAGTTGCTGATCAACCAAAGCTTTGCCAGTGGTAACAAACGCAAACTCAAAACAGTTGCGTTTGGCCTCGGATCCTACAGAAATGATGTCTTCTTTGTATCGAAGCTGATGTAATGTTAGCGAGAGATCTCGTTCCAGCATGATATCGCGCTTGTAACCAGCGCCTAGCCAGTCTGGCAATATTAGAGTTTGATCTTTGTGATTGGCCAACAACTCTGGTTGGGTCGTCAGCACATGCTGTTGCAGCAGTTGCTCCCAATCGTCATCCCGAAAAGTGATGGTCACGGCTTACTCAATAACAGGTTTGGATAAGTCCATTGATGATATCAGATCGCAATAAGCCCGACTGTGTGTGATAGATGCAAATAGAGAGCACGTTAGTTTCTAGTCAGGGAGGAAGGGTGGTTGAGGATTTGGGCGATCGCCAAACGATTAGCAATGTGAGGCTCTGCAATGGACCTCAAATATGACCTGGAACGGGATCAAGCCGGTAGTTCAGCGAACGGCTTTGCGACCAATGGGAATACACAGGGGGGTTTCCGATACCGGATCGCTAATGATGCGGCTATCGATGCCAAACACATCCCGCACCATCGTTTCTGTCATCACCTGAGTTGGCATTCCCTGAGCATAGACCTGACCCGCTCGCAGGGCGATGACATTATCGGCATAGCGGCAGGCTTGATTGAGGTCATGCAGCACCATCACAATCGTCCGGTCTTGGGCTTGATTCAGCTCATAAAGCAAGTCCAGCACTTCGATTTGGTGGGCCAAATCCAGAAATGTCGTCGGTTCATCCAATAACAGAATATCGGTGTCTTGGGCCAGAGTCATGGCAATCCAGGCCCGTTGGCGCTGCCCACCCGACAGCGTGTCCAGGGGGCGATCGCCCAACTCCACCATTTCCGTGATGGTCAACGCTTGTTCCACCGCTAGCTCATCCCCTTTTGACCACTGTTGCAGCCAGTTTTGGTAAGGATAGCGACCTTGAGCCACGAGTTCTCTCACCGTTAACCTTTCTGGCGCAATCGGGCTCTGGGGCAAGAGACCCAATTGGCGCGCGATCGCCTTGGTGGGCTGATGGGCGACCGCCTTGCCGTCAAGATACACCACCCCGCTTTGGGGCTTGAGCAATCGCCCAAATCCTTTCAACACGGTTGACTTGCCACATCCATTCGGCCCAACCAGGGCGGTAATTTTGCCCGTGGGAATGGCTAAATCAAGGTCGCGAATGATGATGGCCTGGTCGTAAGCCAGCGTCAGCTTGCGGGTGGTCAGCGTGTAGGCGGTTTCAGAGTGGTGAGTCATTTCAGTGGCTGGGCAGGGTAGATTTGAGCGATGAGGCTTGGGAATTCGGCTTGAGCATGCGAACTTCGGTAAGACCCATTGGGTCGTTGCATGAAGTGCGAGTGGGGCTTTGGTACGAGTGGGCGTTAAGGCTTAAGTGCTGGCAGGTCGTCTGTGGTCATTTCGACCTGTCGCAGTTGCCGTACCCAGTATCCACCCACCGCAATCAGCAGCCCCAAACTGGCAAACAGGGTCATCTGCAGGGCCATGCCTGCACCTGCGCCAGTTCCAAAGATACCACCGAGTCTATCGGCTAAATATCCTCCGGGTTGCATGGCGGGTTCAAAGACGTGATCGGCGAGAGGAGCCGCGATCGCCGCCCCCAGTGGTGTCGCCAACTGCGTCACTAGAAACCGACTCGCAAACATCCGCCCCTGCACTTCGGGCTCCACCTGCGATCGCCTGCAACTCAGAACTAAAACATCCTCCGATGCCTACCAGCAGCATTGCCATCGCACAGGCTGTGTACAATACCGCCATGCCAGCACCGGCCCCATTACCAAAACTGAGTGCCAGCCAGCCCGTCAACCCGCCCCCAGACATCATGGCAGGCTCTAGTAGGCGATCAGCTAGCGGCCCCGCCAGCAGTACGGCCAGGGCGCTAACGCTCTGCACGGCTAGGGAGTTGGCGGCAAAGACACGGCCCTGGATGGCGGCGGGGATTGACTCCATCCAGAGGGCATTGGCTGAGCTGCCCAACAGGGGAAAATTGAGAGAAGAACAAACCTGGGCGGGAATCCAAACCTGGGGAGCGCGCCCCAAGCCAAAGACGATTTTGCTGAGACCCGCGCCGATAAAGCCTGACAGCAGACCCCGCACCCGCTGCTTGGGGCCGCCCCAGAGGCTCAAGCCAATCGCGCCCGTAACGCCGCCGATACCGGCGGCGGCTCCGACGCTGGCGAGGACTTGGGCATTGCCGTTGGTGCGGGCCAAGATCATGGGGTCGTAGACGGCTTCACCGAGGTCGTGGAAAAACCAGAATGCGGTGGTGATGAGCAGCAGCGATCGCAAACTCGGTTTTTGCCAGACGTAGCGAAAGCCAACGGTGAGCTGGGAGAGGAGGGGGGTAGGTTTGCTGTTTGGTTGAGAGGGGGGATGGGGGATGGGAGAAAGGAGGAGGAGGGCGATCGCGCCCCCAAAGGTCGCCAGGTCAATCCATAAAATGCCCAGTAGCCCAATCAGCGGATAGAGTAGTCCAGCCAGGGCTGGCCCTAGGATGTTTGAGCCATAACCCACCGAAATCGACAGGCTGTTGGCCCGGGTGAGCTGGGTTTTAGGGACCAGCAGAGAGACGGAGGCTCGGTAGGCGAGGCTTTGGATTTGGCCGAAGCCGCCATTGAGGGCAGCGGCGAGGTAGAGGTGCCAGAGTTGTAGGGCGTCGGTGAGGTAGAGGAGGGCGATGCCGAGGGTGGAGAGGGCGGCGATGCTGTCGCCGAGGAGCATGAGCTGTTTGCGGCGGTAGCGATCAACAACGACACCGGCAAATAGGGTGATGGGGATGCGGGGCAGTCGGGAAAAAAAGGCGACTAGGGTGAGCGCGGTGGGTGAGCCGGTGAGGTCCCAGGCCCAGAGGACGAGGGCGAAGTTACTCATGCGGCTGCCGATGGTGGAGATGAGTTGGGCGAGCCAGATGAGGAGGAAGATGCGCATGATGAGATGGTTAAATCATGCGAGGGATGGGGGATGCGACCTGCATCTGTATGGGTTTTGATGGGGCAGACTGTGGCTGAGCATCGTGACAATAAGAGATTTCGTAATGACTTGGCATTATTGAGCAGCTTGGGATGGTGAATCGACAAAATACTTAAACAGATCGTCGAGGACTAAATTCGCGGCAGTCGGACCTATGCTGATCCAACGACTAGGAACCTCGTAGACTTTGTCTTGCCGAACTGCGTTAAGGTTTGACCATAAAGGGTCCGCTCTTAACTCTTTCAAAGCGGTTTGAGACTTCTGAGCCGCTTCTTCGTCCACACCCAGTGTCCAAAGAAAGATGACATCGGCATCTGCCTTATAGAGCAATTCCTTACTAATCGATACGTCGGGTTCTTTAAACTTTGTCTGGTGGTCGGGGCGTGGAAAACCCGCATCCGCTACTACCGATCCGCAAGCACTATCTTCGAGATAAAGTAAAATTCTGCCTTGTTGGACGCGGACAATCGAAACTTCTGTCTGCTTTAATCGATCGCCCATCTGTGACTGAAACTTTTCAATTCGGGCATTGTAATCTGTCAGAATCTGTTCTGCCCTATCAGTTTTTCCGAGAGCTTCTGCCATCTGGTTCATCAGGCTTTTCCAATCATCTTCACCTGTACCTCTCCATTCATGCAGTACAGTTGGCGCAATTTGCGACAATAGCTCATAGTTTTTTCGATCGCGGTAGTCAAACCCCAATATTAAGTCTGGCTTTAAAGCGGCAATTGCCTCCAGGTTAGGACTATTAGCATTACCAACATCCTCAATATCTTTTGCTTTATTTTTTAGATACGAATAATCCTTTCTACCGGATTCAGTGCTGCCGACAGGCTTAATACCTAATGACAATAAGGTATCGAAACCCGCACCGAGAACGACGACTCGCTGAGGATTGAGCGGTATGCAGACCTCTCCCAACGAATGTTGCACTGTTCGACAATCGGATAAGGGGGATGGAGAATCGCTTAGCTGGTTTGAGTTAGTTGAGGTACCGGTACAGGCTGAGATAATCGCTATAGCGAGCAAGAGCAACAGATACCGATTAATCCATTTGCCTCTTCTTTTGCCCCCGCTTAGTCCCCCCTTTGAAAGGATTACACCCCCCTTAATCCCCCCTTGCAAAGGGGGGAGAGGCTCCCTCCCCTCGGTAAGGGGAGGGTTGGGGAGGGGTAGACCGCATTTGTCTGACTTTTTGAGCGATCGCCTCCACCACTTGCTCCAATTGTTGATAAACTTCCTCATTGGTAAACCTGATTACACAAATTCCTTTTGCTGCTAAATATTGTTCTCTTTCTCGGTCGTAGGCGATCGCGTCAAGACTGAAGTGGCTACTGCCATCAATTTAAATTGCCAGCTTTAGCTCGGGAACGTAAAAATCAACGACAAGTGTACCGATGCTATACTGTCTGCGAAACTTGCAGTTTTCTACCTGTCGTTTTCTCAGTCGTGTCCAAACTTTGGTTTCGGCAGGAGTAGGATTGTTACGGAGGATGCGCCGTTTTACTAGTTCTGAAGACTTGTTGAACAGTTCGGTCATTGTTTTGATGCATGAGTTTGTTCCTCTTTAGAATGACCTATCGGGTTTGATTTTTGGCTCCCTTGCCCCCCGGAGACTAGCTCCCTTCCCTTCCCAAGGGGAGGGCGGGGGTGGGGTCGCAGAAAGCTTGTGCTTGATCTTCTAACCCCCCTTAATCTCCCCTTTCAAAGGGGGGAAATATTTTCTGTCCTTGCTGAGGAACAGAAGAAACTCGCTCCCTTCCAAAGGGGAGGGCGGGGGTGGAGTCAACCTAAAACTCTACTGAGACCGTCCCCAGTACCGTAAACGGCGCACCAAAGAAAATACTTAGGTCATCAGTTGCAGCTTCAATGTATTCAGTATCGAAAAGGTTTTGAAAATTTAAACCAAACCGATAGTTATCTCGCTCGTAGGAAATTGCCGCATCAACGCGAGCATAGCCATCAACAAAGAAAGAGTTATCTCGGTCTCCCGCCCGTTCGCTCTCATAAAACACACCGGCACCAAATCCCAATCCCGCAAAATCACCCTCTTGTATGGTGTATTTTGTCCACAAATTGAAATTATGTTCAGGCACACTTCTCAGGCGATTGCCCACAGGAATATTGTTATCTTCTGTCACCCTTGCATCGGTGTAGGCATACCCAGCAAAAATATCCCATCCGGGTAAAATTTCTCCTTGAACATCCAGTTCAATCCCCTGACTTCTTTGTTCTCCCGTTAGAACGGAAAACCCAGGATTGTCGGGATCTGATGTGGTTACATTAGTGAGCGTCGTGTCATAGAAAGCCAGAGTTGAAAATAGACGGTCTGGAATAATTTCAGTCTTCACCCCAACTTCAAACGCCGTTCCCCGTTCTGGATCGAATGACTCACCATCGACATTCGTTCCACTGTTAGGAGTAAAGGAGCGGGTATAGCTAGCGTAAAGAGTAACTGGTTCAATTGGTCGGTAGATAATGCCTACGCGAGGAGAGAAGGCATCAGCTTCCGTTTCACTAAATACACCATACAAGAGGGTGATTTTGCGGGATTGGGATTTGGTGCCGGTGTGTTTTATGAGAGCGAACGGGCGGGAGA
>JAAHIC010000198.1 GCA_010671965.1 Leptolyngbya sp. SIO4C5 | reverse complement strand
GGCGTCAACCGTGGAGAGGCGATCGCTTACTCAATCAGCTAGGCTTAAACTAAAGCTGTTCAACTATTCTTTCTGCTTTATGCAAGCTTATGAACTACCCGCCACAGTAACTGCTGATGGTTATCTGGTATTGCCTAACTTTCAGCTCAATCTTCGCCAAAATACTCAGGTTAGAGTCATTGTTTTGGTGGAAGAGGTGGAAACTGACGACATTCAAGAGGCTGATTGGCTGCACTCGGCTGCTCAAAATTCGGCCTTTGATTTTCTGAGTGATCCTGAAGAAGATATTTACAATGTAGGTGATGGAAAACCCTTCCAGTTCCAAGGGTAAGGTTGTTTTAGTTCCGTTCCCTTTTGATAATTTATCGACTACTAAGGTTAGACCTGCTGTTTGTCTAACTGATCCAATCGGAACATACAAACATGTCTTGTTGGCCTTTGTTACTAGCCGTATTGCTCAAGAAATTTTGCCAACAGATATTATTCTTGACAAATCGCATCCAGACTTTGCTGTTAGCGGTTTACATAAGCCGTCTACTCTACGTCTGCATTTTTTGATGACGGCTCGCGTTTCTCTGATTTTGCGAGAACTGGGATACTTGTCTAATGAAACTCAAGCGGATATTGCTAAGCAATTATGCAATTTTATAAAAGAGTAAAATGAAATGGAGTTAGGTTCTATCTTGTTGTATAGAAGCTTACAAAAGCTTGCTGAACAGGATGGAATTTCATTAGATCAGTTTGTTGCTTTAGCCGTTGCCGAGAAGATTTCAGCACTAACGACCGAAAGGTATCTTCAAGAACAAGAACGCGCGAGCCGAGGAGATCGAATAAACTATGAGAGTGTATTAGCTAAAGTTGCTAACGTTGAGCCAGAACCCTACTGGCGCAACACAGCTAAAATGGAGAATGAAGTAGGGTGCTGTTAGCGCAGCGTAACGCACCGAATCCAAGGGTTCTAGCCTATTGATCATTTGCACCATTTGAGGCGTGTCAGCCCACTACGATCAGTTAGCGTCAGCATAACAACCCTGGTGTAGCGAGCTGATTGAAACTGCTGATAGTCTTGCCAAGAAAACTGTAGCCGCTGACCAGGAAATTTAAAACCAGTCAAACTGTCTCCACAAGACATTATTCATGATTGCCGTCCCGCATTACGTCAGTCCCGAAGAATATCTAAACATCGAACGCCAAAGCCCCATTCGTCACGAATATCGGCGTGGCCTAGTCTACGCGATGGCAGGGGGGACAGATAACCATGATCGCATCACGTTTAACCTTCTCAAGCTGATTGACAATCACTTCGGCGACCCCTCCGAATGTCGTTTTTACTCTGGCAACGTAAAAGTTAGCTACCAAGATGAGTTTTATTATTATCCAGATGCTTTCGTCACTGATCCCCGCGATCGCGATGACCGCTATATCAAGCGATATCCTAAATTGATTGCTGAAGTCCTTTCTTCCAGTACACAAGCCTTCGACTTAGGCGAAAAATTTGACGATTACCGACAGCTTGAATCCTTAGAAGACTACGTTTTAATTTCGCAGGAACGTCAATATGTAGAGTGTCGTCGCCATATATCCATAAACAGGTGGGAGACGACAGTTTACGAGACAGGCGATATGGTCATCCTCAAAAGTATTGACCTGACGTTTCCAATTTCTCAGCTATATCGCGGTTTAGACACTTAGAATCAACAACCATGTCCGAAAATGGCGAGACAGTTCTGGTCAGAGTCGCTAGAGTCAAAGGGTCGTAATCCTCCATTGGCATGTCTGCCCTAGATGCCCATTCCTGCTACCAGGCAGTCCTGACTCATGATCCCCGCTTTGATGGCGTTTTCTTTGTCGGCGTTGCCACCACCAGAATTTACTGCCGCACCGTCTGCCGCGCCCGCATCCCCCAGCGGCAAAACTGCAGCTTCTATCCCAGCGCCGCTGCTGCCGAGCAAGCAGGCTATCGCCCCTGTCTGCTGTGTCGGCCTGAGCTAGCCCCCGGTCATGCCCGGATTGACGCCACCGGACGCCTCGCCGCCGCTGTGGTCAAGCGGATTGAAGCAGGCGCTTTGGAAACGCAGCGATTTGAAGACTTGGCGCAGGAGTTGGGAGTCAGCGAACGGCACCTGCGCCGCGCCGTCCGGCAGGAACTCGGGGTTGCCCCGATGGAACTGCTGCAAACCCATCGGCTGCTGCTGGCCAAACAGCTTTTAACCGATACTGTTCTGCCAATCGCAGACATCGCCTTTGCCAGCGGCTTCAGCAGCCTGCGCCGCTTCAATGCCCTATTCCAGGAGCGCTATCGTCTCCAGCCCAGCCAGCTCCGACAGACTAAAAATCTGCCCCTGCAAGACAGCATCACCTGCGAGCTAGCTTACCGCCCGCCCTTAGACTGGCAGGCTCTACTAGACTATTTAGCTGGACGGGCGATCGCCGGTGTGGAAATCGTCACGGGCGATCGCTACTGCCGCACCGTCCGACTAGGCCAACATCGCGGCTGGCTGACAGTTGAGCCAGTCATAGACCAGCCAGCTTTACAGGTGAAGCTCTCCCTTTCCCTGGTTCCGGTTTTGCTGCCCGTTTTAGCCAGGGTGAAGGCGCTGTTTGATCTGGCGGCAGAACCCCAGCAGATTGCCGCTCATCTGGGAGCACTGGCGCGGAACCACCCAGGGCTGCGAGTACCGGGAGCCTTTGACGGTTTTGAAATTGCGGTGCGCACAGTTTTAGGGCAGCAGGTGAGTATCAAAGCGGCCAACACTCTGATGAATCGGTTTATCCAGCACTTTGGCGAGCCGACAGCGGCCCCGTTTGCCACTCTGACCCATTTGCCTCCAACTGCCGAGACACTGGCGCAGACTGATCCTGACGCGATCGCCGCCCTAGGCATTGTCAAAACCCGGGCTCAGGCAATTGTGGCCCTAGCTCAGGCGATCGCCAATCGCACCTTGTCTCTGCAACCGGGTGGCAACACCGAGCAAACCGTGGCGCAGCTCCAAACCCTTCCCGGCATTGGCCCTTGGACAGCGCAGTATATCGCTATGCGGGTGCTAGGCGATCCAGACGCCTTTCCCTACAGCGACTTAGGCATTCGACAGGCATTAAATGAGAAGAATTCAAAACAAATTTTGGCGATCGCGGCCCAATGGCAGCCCTGGCGGGCCTACGCCACCCTGCACTTATGGAAATCTTTAGAACGCCAAAAATCTCAGGTTCAGCCGGCTCCGGTTTCAGCGGTCATTTCTGCGACTTGAGGCACTGCCATGATTTACTTCACTTTTTATGAAAGTCCAATTCAAACTCTGCGGCTGGTTTCCGATGGGCGATCGCTACTGGGCCTCTACATGCGCTCTGAAAAACACGCCCAGATTTCAGCTCAAGACTGGATAGAAGACGAGACAGCCCAGCCCTTTGCTGCAACGCGCCAGCAGCTAAGCGACTATTTCATAGGGGCTTTAACCCAGTTTGACCTGCCTCTTAGTCCCCAAGGCACACCATTTCAAAAACGGGTATGGGCCGCACTGAAAACAATTCCCTATGGCGCTACGCTGTCCTATGGCGAACTGGCTCAGCAAATCGGACAGCCCCAAGCAGCCCGCGCAGTAGGTCTGGCCAATGGTCGCAATCCCGTGTCCATCATCGTGCCCTGTCACCGGGTCGTGGGGGCCAATGGTAAGCTGACGGGCTATGGCGGCGGCGTTGAGCGCAAGCAGTGGTTACTTAACCATGAGCGCTTAATCCGAATGAAACAGTAGGAATCACTATGAAACTTTCAGATATTGCCGAACTGCTGCTGCTAGCAGCGGTCTGGGGCGGATCGTTCTTATTTATGCGGATAGCGGCTCCGGTATTGGGACCCATTTGGCTGATTGAATTTCGAGTATTGCTGGCGGGCTTGGTACTGCTGCCAGTCCTAGTCCATCTCAATTTGATCCAGGAAGTCCGCCGTCACTGGCTGCCGCTGCTGGTGGTGGGCGGCGTCAATTCGGCGGTGCCTTTTTCGCTGTTTGCCTTTGCGTCGATCTCGCTGCCCGCTGGCTTTATGGCAATTTTGAATGCGACCGCGCCTCTCTTTGGTACTGTCGTAGCGCTGATTTGGCTGAAGGAACCGCTGACGCCACCGCGCCTGATGGGATTTATTTTAGGATTCGTGGGGGTTGTGATTTTAGTCGGCTGGAATGCGATCGCCGCTACCCCTACCTTCTTTCTAGCGGTAGCCGCTGGGCTGTTTGCCTCTCTGCTCTACGCGATCGCCGCTCCCTACGCCAAACAAAACCTGGCGGGCGTGCCTTCTTTGGTGGTGGCTACAGGCAGTCAGCTTGGGGCCGCCTGCCTACTCCTGCCCGCCTTACCGTTTACGGCCCCGCAGCAGGTACCTTCGGCTGTAGTGATTGTTTCAGTAGTTGCTCTCGCCCTGCTGTCTACCTCTTTCGCCTACGTTCTTTACTTCCGCCTGATCCAGAAAATCGGCTCCACTAGAGCCTTGACCGTCGCCTATCTAATTCCCCTATTTGCCATGTTCTGGGGCGCAGTGGTGCTGCAAGAGGCGATCACAGCCTCAATGCTGTGGGGCTGTGGCTTAGTTTTGCTGGGAACGGCGATCGCCAATGACCTTTTCGTCAAACTGCTGCGTGGCAAAAAGACTTAGCAGAAATTCGTCTAGAGTGAGAAGCAGGTGGGCAGCAGCGGTCACCGTTAGCAACGTGAGTAATCGACATCAAACTCGTGTGTTCCATTTTGGATTAACCTGGCTGAAAAAGCTATTAGAGAACTGGGGAAAGCAGCGATCGCGGCCTGACCCAGCAGCCGAGTCAGAAACAGGCGATCGTGCCTGCTCCTCAATCTCCTCGGCCCCACTCAGCCCCGATCTACAGCGAGAAATCCGAGCCGAGCGCCCATTCTCTCTGGCCGAAGCCATTGGTCGAGAAGGCGGTGATTTTCTCAAAGGCGAGAATCTAGTACCCAGACCGCTGCGGGCGATCGCTGAAATTAACCTCTTTATCGATCAGCACCTTGTTGATCGGCCCGGTGCGCTGCATCTGGTGCTGCAAACCTGGGTCAAGTCCGATAGCCGCGTCAGCCAGCATTTCGACGCGCCTCTCTTGGCCCTAGAAAAGATCTTGGCCGCTATCCTAGCTGACTCCTATCTTTTCTATGAATTTGCCCGTCAGGTCAATGCCCAGTGGGGCAGTCTCTACGATGAAATTCCCCGCTTTCAGCCACCGGGTCAGCCGCCCCACCCTCAAACCGCCTATCCCCACGCCCGCGTTAAAAAACAGCTTACCGAGTTGCAGACTCAGTTGCAGGCGTTATCTGACAATTAGGCAATTGGTAGTGTGGGCATTGCCCACCCCACACGTGTTCTGTCTCAAATTTGGTAACCAACCTCTACCGTCATCAAACCTTGACTACCTTAGAGAAATCAACCCTACGCCACAGAAAAGGTTTTTATGGTGTCTCCTCGAACTGTCAGCTTTTATGCCAGCTTGGTGCTTCTAGTTGCAGGTGGCTCCGCGATCGCCGCTCAGGCTTCTTCCCTACAGAGCGCCCCAACTTCTGCCATCCAACTGACCCAAACGCCTGCTAATACGTCTCCCGTCCGTTTACTCACTCGCCGCATTCAGCAAGATCTAGCCCAGCGGCTCAACGTGTCTCCCAGCAGCCTGCAAATTATAGAGGCCACCCCGCAGACCTGGCCTGATCAGTGCCTTGGTCTGGCTCGCCCCAATGAACGCTGTCAGGGGGGTGAGGTGCGGGGCTGGCAGGTGCAAGTTGCCAGTGCCCAGCAAATGTGGACCTATCGCAGCGATCGCTTCGGCACACGGCTGAAGCTCGAACCGCTAGCCGCTGCTCCTGACTTCGGCACAGGTGACTTCTCCATTGAAACCAGTCAGCGCCTCCTGCAGGCGGTAGCTGAACAAGTCAATCAGCCTGTCGATCGCCTGAGCGTTCTGGAGGTGCAGTCTGCCACCTGGGATGGCTGTCTCGGCGTTTATCAGCCTGATCTGGCCTGCACCGCCATTGCCCTAGCGGGCTTTAGAACACTGGTCAGCGATGGGCAAACGGTTTGGGTCTACCATCTCAGCGAGGATGGTGAGCAAATTGCCCAAAATCCGACCGCTAGCGGCGGTCAGTTGCCCTTACTAGCGTCGTTCATGCCTGTTGAGGAATCGTTGAGTCCAGATGATGATTTGGGAATAGAAGTGGTGTTTCAAAGTCAGCTCAGCGGTGATTTGGCAGGCTCGGTGCAGCGGACGGTGCTGATGGCTGACGGCCAGCTTTACCGCGAACAGATTCGCCCGCTTGATGGCGGTCAGCCAGTCCGCGAACAGATTGCGACCCTCAGCGCTGAAGAGGTAGACGCCTTTCGCCGCCAGCTAGAGCAGCATCGCTTCTCAAACCTCAACCGGATGCGCTACCTAACGGAGGCGGCCTTTGCCGACTATCCCACAATGCGCCTACAAACCCCATACGCCAGCGTTGACTATATCGACCTAGCGATCGAGCAGTTACCGTCTGACCTCAAGGCAGTTATTACCCTCTGGGATGACCTCACTCAGGCGCAATAGTTCAACGCGCCTACCCTGAGGGCGTAGGTCAACCTTTTCTGCCTATCTTACGGGTTAGCAAAAGCTATTCCACTGGCGATCGCGCTTAGCCCTGCGCGATCGCTTTGCTGCAATTTCAGGCGCTGTAGGTTTCAGAAGTTAAGGTAAGATGAAAAGCGTCGCTGGCAACTTCAACTCAGCTTAAGCTTCTTTAAACCAGATTTAATCCAGTACTCTGTCTCAGGAAGGCTGGCGGCGAGTCATTCAGATAGCTACGAGATTAATGAAGTTACGCAGCTCTTGGCAGGCAAAGTCACTTTGGCCTGTGATTGGTTTCATTTTTGGCTTTTCGCTACTGTTGCTAGGCTTGATGGTCGTCATCCATTTTGGGACAGGGGCTGAATTCGATCAGCTCACTCGCGACCCGACCTCCTTTGCCGAAGTTCCGGCTTACACCGGAATTCTGTCTCAAATTGGCGTGCTGATGCTGTCAGCGTCAGCGGGAATTACGCTGTTTAGCGCCGTAGCTTTGCCTCAATATTTTCAACTGCGCGCGCTCAAACGCTTCCTTTTCGCCTCCGGTCTGCTGACGCTGTTTCTCTGTTGCGATGATGTGTTTCTGCTGCATGAGGAAATTTTGCCCAATGCAGGATTGCCGGAAAGAGTGGTCATCGGCTGTTATATCGGTCTGATGGTGGCATTCTTAATCGGGTTCTGGCAGGCTCTGCTAAAAACTGAGTATGTTTTGTTTGCTCTAGCGCTAGGCTTCTTTGCCGCCTCGGTGATTCTAGATGAGTTTGATCCCTATGGAATCAACTCGTTTTTGTTTGAGGACGGCATGAAATTGGGGGGCATCGTCAGTTGGGGAGTCTATTTTCTGCGAATGGAGAGCATGGCTTTTCGCCAAGTCCTACAGGTCATAGAGCCTGATGCCAGCGAAAAGCGAGAAAGGAGAGAGACGCTAAAGCGTTGAAGGCTGTCCCGTCGCACAGGTTTAAGCCTGCTAGGCTCACAGCCCTCAACGCTTTAGCGTCTCTCTCCTTT